>JAAYZP010000199.1 GCA_012514785.1 Propionibacterium sp.
CGGCAAGAAGCGGATGAAGAACATCGGCACCGTCGAGGTCCCGCCCGAGGCCTTCGTCGCCGCGCTGGCTACCTCGGAGCCGACGAAGAAGTAGGCCCTGCCCGCGTCCCCGGGTCTGTTCAATTCGGTGCGCTCGCCCTATCCTGGTGGGAGATTACTTCGGGGGGCGTAATCGGGGGGACATCCGTCCACTGTTGTTCTGCTCCCCGTCGGGGGGGGAGTACCACAATGTCGCTCGTCGAATCCGTCACGCAGATCAATTACGCATCCATCGCCTCCGCGGGCTCAGGCCTGCGCGACCTGCACCTGGAGACCACACAACTCGGCCCGGCCGTCGGTGCCGCGCTGACCATTTCCCGCACCCGCGCCCTGCGCATGACCCGCGGGCTCGTCGAGTCGGCGGAGACCGCAGACCAGGCCGCCGACGAGGTGGGGGCTCTCGTCGAATGGGCGGCCCGCGAAGGGGCGGATGCGCGGGGCGTCGTCGCCGACGCGATGCGCATCAGCGGCGGCGAGCTGCTGCTCGTGGACCGCATGGCCCGCCTGCCCCGCACCGAGGCCCGGGCGTTCGTCGGGGACTGGCTGGGCGCGGGAGGTGATCGGCGCGCGGTGGCGCACTGGCTCGCCACCGTCGGCGCCGTGCTGCGCGAACACCACGGCGCCCGCCCCACCGACGGGGATTCCGGCGGCGTGATCGACTGGATCAAGGAGGCCGCCCAGGACGCGGTCGACTTCATCACGGAGGCTGTCGAGACCATCGTCGACGCGATCGTCGACGCAGGCGAGGCACTCGTCGACCTGCTGGGTGAGGTCGTGCAGTGGACGATCGACCAGGTGGGCGACCTCGTCGAGGCGCTGCTGGAGGCCGGCATGACCATCGGCCAACTGCTGGTGGACGCGGTGGAGGCCGGGGTGACGGTCTTCAAGAAGTTCGTCAAGGCCCTGATCGAGGTGGGCAAGACGGTGCTCGACGTGCTCAAGGTGGTGGTCGAGGAGGCGATCGGCGTCGTCGCGGACACGCTCAGGGCCCTCATGGAGATCGGCAGGACGCTCGGCCAACTGCTCGTCGACGCCGCCCGGTTGGCGGTGGCCGCCATGGGCCGGGTGCTGGAGGCGCTGCGCTCCATCGGACAATCCGTGCTGCAGATCCTGCGCGCCGCGGCGCAGGCCGTCGCCTCGGTCATGCGCGCGACGATCGAGGCCTTCCTGAACCTCGGCCGGACGCTGACCTCCCTGATCCGCGACGTGATCACCGGGGAACTCAGCATCACCGAAGCGTTCGTCCGCGCGCTGCGGGCGATGGGCCGGAGTGTGCGGGACGTCCTCGATGCCGCCCGGGACGCGGCGACGAAGGCGGTCAGGGACATCACCCGGGCCCTCAGCCGGATCGGCGCCGAGCTGCGCGACCTCGTCGACTGGGCCGCCGACGCCGCCGCGAACTTCGCCCGCCAGGTGATCCAGGCGCTGGTCAGCATCGGCACGACGGTGGTGAACCTCGTGACGACCGCCGCGGCCCGCGCGTTGAAGGTGATGCGCACCGTGATCGACGGCCTCTACGCCGCGGGGCGCACCTTCGTCCAACTGCTCCGCGAGCTCGCCGACATCGCCGGGGACCTGCTCGAGAAGTTCCTCGAGGCCGCTTTCGCGCTGGGCGCGACGATCATCGAGTTCGTCGGCGAGACGTTCCGGAACACCTACGCCGCCGCCAGGCGGATGGTGGAGGCGGCGCTGCGAGCGGGTGCGGCGCTCGCCGACCTGCTCACCGAGGCCGCCAAGCACACCTATTTCACGCTGAGGAAGATGGTGTTCGCGGTCGCCGACGCCGTCGGGCTGGGCGAGGTGATGCGGTGGGCTGCCGACCGGTTGGAGCACATGGCGGAGAACCTGTTCCACGACGTCCTGTCCGCGCTGCGCTACGTCGGCGCCAGGTTGAAGGACGTCCTCGACTGGGCCGTCGAGGCGAGCCAGGAGGTGTTCGACGCCGTCGTGGACGCCTGGGAATCGATCCGCGAGAACCTGCTCACGCTCTACCGCTGGGCGTCGGGCCTCGCGTCGGACCTCGCGGCGGGCGCGTGGGAGCAGATCGGGCGGGCGACGTCGAGGTTCCGCAACTCCGTGCGCTACGTGCTGACCTTCCTCGAGAAGGACTTCCTCCCCGGGGTGGCGATGTTCGTGCGTGGCCTCCTACAGGCCGGCTACGAGCTGGCGTGGCTCGTCGCGCGCGTCGTGCGCCGCGGCGTGGCGCTCATCGGCGAGGTCCTGCGAGAGCTCGCGCGGATGGGGGTCGCGCTGGCGGACATCCTGCTGGCCACACTGCGCAGCCCGTCCGACGCCTGGGACAACCTCCTGGCCGCGCTGGACGAGGTCGGGTCGACGTGGAAGGACATCCTGGCCGCAGTGGAGGCGGCGGGCGAGGACGTCCTGGACGAGATCATCGACGCGGCCCGGCGTTCCGAGGGCCTGCGGGCCATGCTCGACGGCGCCGTGGAGGTGGCTGGCGGGTTCATCGGCATGGTGGTGAGCCAGCTCTTCAACCTGCTGGCCACCTACCGGCCGCTGACCGTGGATGAGAAGCGGGCAGCCGAGCCCGTCTTCGCGGGGTCGATCGACCTCGACCTGGTGTCGATCTCGCACGAGAGCTGCGACAACGACATCATCTTCGCCATCCAGGACTTCTTCAGCTCCAGCGACAATCCTCGGGCGTTCGTGACCGGCACGCTGATCAACATGGACGTGAACAACCCGATCGACACGCCGACGCTCATCCACGAACTCACCCATGTCTGGCAGCACGAGGTCGCCGGGCCGCTCTACCTGGCCGAGGCCGTCCACGCGCAGGTCACCGACCCGAACGCCTACGACTACGGGGGCGTGGCCGGGCTGGTGTCGGCGGGTGGCGACTTCGACGAGTTCAACCCGGAGCAGCAGGGCGACATCGTGCGCGACTACTACGTGCGGCGCTACGTGGACGGCCGGCCGGAGCCAGACTGGGCGGCGTTCACGCCGTACATCGACGTCGTGCAGGCGGCGTGATGTTGGCGCCCAAGCGGCACAGGGTCGCGTTGCTGCTCGTCGGCGAACCCGACGGCGCGGCCGAGCTGCGACGCCACCTGGTCGTTGCGGGCCGGGTGCGGGAGGTCGAGGAGGTCTATCTCGCGCCCGATGCGGCGAGGCGGGGGAGCGATCCGCTGGGCGTGCGCGAGGCGCTCGCGGGCACCGCGGCGGACGCGGCGATCGTCGTCGCGACGAGTCGGTGGGGGGCGCGGCGGCTGCTCCCGGCCCCCGTCGTCGACGGCGTCCCCGTGGGCATCGTCCAGGAGGGCCACGGGCCAGTGTGCGAGGTTGACCCGCCGGACCCGTCTGCGCCCTGGGTGGTGGCGGCCATGGCGAAGAACGACTTCCTGGAGCCGACGGCGCACTGGGCGCGTTCGCTGCGCTTCGGCGGGCGCGACGCCGTCGACCTCAGGGCCGACCGGGCCCGGCGCTCCGACCTCGTCGAGGCCCTGGCGTCGGGCCCGGGGGTCGTGCTCTACGCGGGGCACGGGCGCACCATCGGGTGGAGCGGCTACCAGGGGCTGCGACGTCGGCACCTGGAGCCGGGCCGGGCCGCGGGCCTTGTCGTCGCCTTCGCCTGCGACACCCTGAAGCGCGCACGAAGTCGGGTGCCGTTCGGCTCCCAGATCGTCGGGGCCGGGCTCGCGCGGGCGTACCTCGGGGCGGTGGGCTCCGTGCGCACCGCCGACGTCAGCGACCTGGCGGAGGTGGTGGTGTTCCTGCTCGCCCACGAGCGTCCGCGGACGGTCGCGGAGCTGATGCTCGAGGTGGAGCACACCGTCGCCGACCTCCCGGCGGCGCGGCGCGCGTGGGCGCAGTTCCGGCTGGTGGGGGACCCGACGACGCCCCTCGGCGCTGCCTGAAAAAGGCTGTCAGGGGTGGCAATTAGTATCTTTGTATGAGTAGAGGTAGCCAGAGAAAACGAGCAGCACGAGCCAAGATCCGCGCCAGGGAACGGGCGCACCAACCGAGCCGGCCGGAGGCCCCCAAACCGCCGCGTCCTCCCGGGCCGCCACCACCCACAGCGTTGGAGGTGATGGCCAATGCCAAATCCGGGCAGCCGTTCCCCCGCTGGCTGGAGGACGTGCGCGAGATTGGCCACACGAGGTTCGCGCTCGAGGTGGGCGACGTCGTGGTCGCCTGGGTGGCGATGTGCTTCCGGGCGGGTTGGCAGCCCACCGAGCTCATCCGCCACATGCGTTTGAAAGGGAGCGCCGGCCTGGCCGGGCTGACGCGGTACGCCGTGGCGGCCGAACGTGCCGGGCGCACCGGGGTGACGCAGCGGGATCCCCGCTGGCTGCGGCAGTGGGAAGCGTCGGACCTCCCTGCGGGGGTACCTGCCGCGGGCTGGGCGCTTCGATGGGCCACGGACCACGCTCCGGACGATTGGCTCGAGTTCCTCCACCGGTGGGCGGGCATGATGCTCCGGCTCCCGTCGCTCGACCTCTTGCTGCCCGTGCAGGAGGGGGAGCGGGTGATCGAGCCGCTGGCCACCCGGGACACCGGCGCGGGCTCGGATCCCACGCTCACCCGGGTGCGGGCGCTGCTCGCCAAGGCGGAGTCCACGGAGCACGAGTCCGAAGCGTTCGCATTCACGGCCAAGGCGCAGGAGTTGATGACCAAGCACGCCATCGACATGGCCATGCTCCAGGCGCACGAGCCGCGCCCGGACGCCCCGCAGGTGCTCCGTCTCCCCGTCGACCCGCCGTACGCCGAATCGAAGGCCTTCCTGCTCCACACCGTCGCCCTGCACTCGCGCTGCCGGATGGTGTTCCACGCCTCGGCATCGCTCTGCACCGTGATCGGCTACGCCACCGACCTGGAAGCGGTGGAGGTCCTGTTCACGTCGCTGCTGGTGCAGGCGCAGAGCGGGCTCACGGAGTCGACCGCCCAGGCGCCTCCCGGAAGCCGACGACGTTCGCCGCGGTACCGGGCGGCGTTCCTGCAGGGGTTCGCGACCCGGGTCGGTGAGCGGCTGGCGGAGGTGAACCACCGGGCGTACGCCGGTGAGCACTCCGGTGCGTTCCTACCCGTGCTGAGAGCCCGCGACGAGCGGATCGAGGAGTTCATGTCCGAGCACTTCCCGTTCATATTCTCGAAGCCAGCGCGCGGCGGCTACGACCCGGAGGGCTACTTCCGCGGGCGGCAGGCCGGGGATGCGGCGGGCCTGTCGTCGGGCGTCGTCTCGCGGGGCGCCGCCTGAGGTTTCGACTCGTCGACCAGCTGGTGGCCACTTGATGGTTGAGCAGCGAGCGCCAGCGAGCGTCCGTCGAAACCACCC
>JAAYZP010000200.1 GCA_012514785.1 Propionibacterium sp.
CCACGCCGAGCTGGGCCACTCCGAGCAGTTGCTCGGGCGCTGCCTGGCGGAGCCCGAGCTGCTGGCCGGGATCGGGACCCCGGAGGGCGACGCTGCGCGCGCGCTCGCCGAGCTCCTGCGGGAGGCGGCCGCCCAGCTCGCCGACGGCCGCGAGGTGCAGCTCGTGCTGTGGGATTTCTGGACGGCAGGAGACTGGCCCGAGCAGCTCCGACGCGCCGCGCTGTCGGGCTCGCGCCGGGCCGGGCACCAGCTCGACGCGGTCGTGGAGCTGTTCGAACGTGCCGCCCGGGACCCGGTGCGGGCGGGTTCGGCTGGCGCGCTCACGTTCATCGGGGAGCTGGCCGGCGAGGAGATCCCGGCGGATACGGGGCGCGAGCTGAGCGCCACCGCCACCGGCGTGCAGCTGACCACCGCCCACCGGTCCAAGGGGCAGGAGTGGCCCCGGGTGTGGGTGGTCGGCGTCCAGGAGGGGCGCTGGCCGAGGCTGAGCCCCGGCGGGCTGCTGCTCGACCCCGGCCGCCTGCTCGACGGTGAGCCGCGCACCATCGGCGAACAGCTGCGGGAGGAGCGCCGCCTGTTCTACCTGGCGTGCTCGCGGGCCGCCACCCACCTCCACGTGAGCGGCGTGCGTGGGGCGGAGGGGGAGGCCAACGGGGTCTCGCGGTTCGTCCACGAGCTGGGCGTCGTGGCGGAGCCCGTGGCGGGCAGGCCCGCGCGGCCGCTGACCAGCGCCGCGCTCGTCGGGGAGCTGCGGCGGGCGAGCGTCGACCCCGAGGCCGGGGACACGATGCGCCGGGGCGCCGCGAAACGCCTCGCCGAGCTGGGACGCTCCGGGATCCCGGCCGCCCGCCCGGAGTCCTGGTGGGGGCTGCGTGCGCCGTCCACGCCCGCCCCAGCGGCGGGCGAGGAGATCCGGCTGAGCGGGTCGGCGCTGGACGCCCTCCTGGGGTGTCCCCGTCGATACTTCCTGGAGCGACGCGCGGGCGCGGCGCGTGCCCAGCAGTCGCGGGCGTCGATCGGCGACGTCGTGCACCTGATCGCCAAGCACGCGCAGCTCGAGGATCTCCCTCTGGCCGCGATGCGGTCCCGGCTCGACGAGGTGTGGGAGAGGATCCCGTTCGAGGCGGAGTGGTTGAGCGCCTCCGAGCGCGTCGAGATCGACGCCGGGCTCGAGCGCCTCGCGGCCTGGCTGGAGGAGCACCGTGACGACCTGCTCGGCGTGGAGCACGACTTCTCCGTGCGCATCCGGGTGGGGGAGCGCGACGTCGTGCTGCGCGGCAAGGCCGACCGGGTCGAGTTCGTGCGCGGCGACACCCCGCGGCTGCGCATCGTCGACTTCAAGACGGGCCGGAGGAAGCGGACGGCGCGCGAGGTGGAGGACGACATCCAGCTGGGCATCTACCAGCTGGCGGCCTCCGAGGGCGCCTTCGACGACCTCGCGCCGGGCGTCCGCGCGGTGGAGGCGCCGGCCCTGCTGTTCCTGCGGCACGACGCCGGCGGCCTGCCGCTGGTGGTGGAGCAGTCCTCGATCGACGCCGTGCCGCAGCTGGCCGACGAGGAGCTCGTCGTCGGCCCCACCTGGGTGCACGACCGCATCGCGCGCGCCGTCGAGATCCTGGATTCCGGCGAGTTCCCCGCGACGGAGAACCCCGCCTGCAACTACTGCCAGTTCAAGGCGGGCTGCCCCGCGTTCGTGAAGGAGGTCAGCAAGTGAGCATCAGCACGCCCGGCGAACTCTGCGACGCCATCGGCATCCCGTTCAGCGACGAGCAGCTGGCGGCGATCACCGCGCCCCTGGAACCGGGCGTGATCATCGCCGGAGCCGGCACGGGCAAGACCGCGGTGATGGCCGCGCGCGTCGTGTGGCTCGTCGGCAGCGGCCGGCTGCGCCCCGACGAGGTGCTCGGCCTCACCTTCACCCGCAAGGCCGCCGGCGAGCTCGCCGAACGCATCCGCGGAGCGCTCACCGTCTCCGGGGTGCGCACTGATGACCCCGACGAGGGCACCGAGGTGGTCTCCACCTACGACTCGTTCGCGGCCCGGCTGGTGGGCGAGTTCGGGCTCCGCGGCGGGCTCGACGTCGAGCCCGTGATGATCACGGGCGCCACGCGGTACCGGCTCGCGGAGCGCATCGTACGGGGCGCGGCTGGGCCGTTCACGTCCGTGTCCCGGCTCAGCCACCACACCGTGCCGGAGCGGGTGCTGCAGCTGGATTCGGAGATGCAGTCGCACCTGGCCACCACCCGGCGGGTCTCGGAGTTCACCGCCGACGCCGCGCGCCGTTTCGCGTCGGCGCCCGGCTACGGCAAGACTGTCGTCAAGGCGTACAAGGGGATGCTGGACGCGGCCGCGCAGCAGGAGGAGCGGCTCGAGCTGCTGTCGCTGGTGGAGGCCTACCAGCGGCTCAAGCGGGAGCTCGGCGTCGTCGAGTTCGCCGACCAGCTGCGCACCGCCGAGCACCTGGTGCGCACGGTGCCCAGCATCGCGGAGGACCTGCGGCGTCGCTACCGGGTGGTGCTGCTCGACGAGTACCAGGACACCTCCTCGGCGCAGGCCCAGCTGTTGGCCGGGCTGTTCGCGCGCCACCCGGTGACCGCAGTGGGGGACCCGTACCAGGCCATCTACGGCTGGCGCGGCGCGGCACCCAGCAACATCATCGAGTTCGACCGCGACTTCGGGGAGGCCGGCCGGTACACACTGTCGGTGAACCGCCGCTCGCGCACGAGGATCCTCGACGTCGGTAACGCGCTGGCCAGCACCATCCCGGGGGACTCCGGCGTCGAGCTGCGGGCCCCCGACGGCACCGGGCCGGGCAGCGTCGAGGCGGCCAGGTTCGACACCGAGGAGGCCGAGCACCGCTACATCACCGAGCAGATCGTCGCGCTCGGCGCCGCGTCGCCGTGGAAGGAGATCGCGGTGCTCTGCCGGCGCAACGCCACGATGGGGCCCATCTACGCGTCCCTGCGTGCCTTGGGCGTGCCTGTGGAATACGTCGGCCTCGACGGGCTGCTGAGCCTGCCGGAGATCGTGCCGATCGTGGCCACGATGCGCGTCCTCGACGACGCGACGGCCAACCCCGCGGTGGCGACGCTGCTCACCGGCGCGCGCTGGGGGATCGGGCTGCGGGACATGGAGGCGCTCGGGCGCCGCGCCCGGGTGCTGAGCGGCGCGGGCGGGGACCCCGCGGCGGGAGCCGACGCCGGCCTGGACCTCGCCACGGCGCTCGAACAGACCGTCACGGGCACCGACCCGGGCGAGGTGCTGTGCCTCCTCGACGCCGTCGCGGACCCGCCGGCGGACCTCAGCGACGAGGGGAGGGCGCGCCTGCGCCGGTTCGAGGACGAGCTCTCGCGCCTCAGGGAGCATGCCACGGAGCCGGTCGCGGACCTCGTGCAGCGCATCATCCGCACGCTCGGGATCGAGGAGGAACTGCTGGCGGCGGGGGACGACTCCAGCCAGCTGGCCAAGTTCGTGGCGGCCTGCGGCGACTACGTCGCGGTCGACGGCGACGGCTCGCTCGCCGGGTTGATGGCCTACCTCGACGCGGAGGAGGCACGCGGCGTCGGGCTCGAGCAGGCCGTGATCACCGAGGACGACTCCGTCAAGCTGCTGACGATCCACCGTTCGAAGGGGCTGGAGTGGGACCACGTATTCCTGCCGGCGCTGGCGGACAGGGTGTTCCCGTCCGACTACCGCAGCGGCTACTGGCCCACCACCGCGGCGGTGCTGCCGGCCGACCTGCGCGGGGACCGTGACAACGTGCCGCAGCTGGAGGACTATACGGAGCAGGCGAGGAAGGAGTACGACGCGGCGCTCAAGGAGGACCACGGCTTCTCCGAGGACCGGCTCGCCTACGTGGCCGCCACCCGGGCGAGGAAGCACCTCGTCGGCAGCTTCCACAAGTGGTCGCCGGGCAACGTCCGCCCCCGGAAGGAGTCCCGCTACTTCGAGGTGATCTGGGCCGAGGCGTCGAGGCACGGCGAGACCCTGGACGAGGTCTCGGACTCGGAGGTCAACCCCATCAACCGCGCCGCGGCCGGCGGCCCCTGGCCGGCGCCGGTCGGTGCCGACACCCTCGACGCGCAGCAGGCGGCGGCCGAGCTGGTGCGGGCCGCGGCGGACGCCGACGACGAGTGGGTCACGTCGTCGGGCTCGCTGCCCGACGAGGTGGCGGAGCAGTTCGGGGCCTGGGATGACGCCCGCGCCCACGTCATCGCGCATCGCCAACGAGGGCAGGAACGCGTGCTGCGGTTGCCCACCGGCCTGTCGGCTACGGCGCTGATCGCGCTGCGGGACGACCCGGACGCCTTCGCGGAGTCGCTGGTGCGTCGGATGCCGAGGCGGCCCTCGCCGTCGGCGCACCTGGGCACGCAGTTCCACGAATGGGTCCAGCAGCGATTCGAGCTGCCGGGTGGGTTCGACGAGTTCGAACGGCACGGCGCCGACCTGACGGAGCTGATCACGGCGTTCGAGGCGGGGCAGTTCGCCGACCGCGCGCCGATCGCCGTCGAGGTGCCGTTCACCATGGTGGCGGGCGACTTCCAGCTCCGTGGCCGGATGGACGCCGTGTACGCGTGGGACGGTGACTTCGACGAGGTCGTGGTGGACTGGAAGACGTCGCGCGCGCCGGCGGATGAGCTGCAGCTGGCCGTGTATCGTCGCGCTTGGGCCGAGGCCAGGGGGATCGAGGTCGCCCGCGTGGGTGCCGCGTTCTACTACGTGCGCACGGACCAGCTGGTCTTCGCCGGTGCCTCGCCGCAGCTGATCGACGAGGCCCTGCAACTGTAGGAGGAGAGTGTCTTGCGCTGGAGTGTTCCGTCGAAGCTGTTGCGCACCCCGCCGGAGGGCGAGGGCCCCACGTCCGTGCTGGAGGTGGACCTCGCCGGCGGGGTGTCCACGGTCCCCCTCGAGGGCGAGACGCCACGGGAGGAGGACGTCCTCGTCGGGCTCTTCGACGGGGTGGTCTGGTATGCGCGGGCGGCGGAGCGACCCACGGCACCGGTGACGGACTTCCGACGCACCCCCACCGAGCTCGTCGCCACCGCCTCGGCACTCGTGCGGTGGCATGCCGGCGCGCCCCGGTGCGAGGTGTGTCACGGCCCGACGCGCTCCGTCGTGCGCGGTCAGCGGCGGCAGTGCGACGACTGCGGGGCGCTGCTGTTCTACCGCACCGACCCGGCGGTCATCGTCGCTATCACCGACGAGGCGGACCGGCTCCTGCTCGCCCGGCAGCGCACCTGGGCGGTGGGCCGGGTCTCGGTGATCGCGGGCTTCGTCGAGCCCGGGGAGTCGCTGGAGCAGGCCTGCGCGCGGGAGGCGCTCGAGGAGGTCAACCTCGCGCTCGACTCGATCAGGTACTTCGGCAGCCAGCCGTGGCCGTTCCCGCGTTCGCTGATGCTCGGCTTCACGGCGCGCGTCAACGATCCGGGCACCCTGCAGGTGGACGGGTTCGAGATCGTCGAGGCCGACTTCCTCACGAAGCGCGAGCTGGAGGAGCGGCTGGGGCAGGGGAAGGTCACGCTGCCTGGGCCAGCGTCGATCGGGAGGGCGCTGATCGACTCCTGGCGACACTGATCGGGGGGCCCGGTGACTCGCACCGGGCCCTGCCGTCAAAGATCTACTTGTGCAGCTTTGCCGTCTCGTCGTGGATGTGGCTGGCAACTTCCGCAAGTTTCTCCCGGTGCGCAGCGGCGTGGTGTGCACAGAACAGCAACTCGCCCCCGCTCCGGAGGAATACACGAAGGTAGGCCTGGGCTCCGCATCGATCACAGCGATCCAGCGCCGTCAGCGTGGGGTCCGAAATCGTTTCAGTCATAATCGACCTCCTTCTTCATTGGTTACTTACCAACGTACCCCGTGTTCGCGACAATCCGAGCGACTAGGACCGCATTTCGCTGCCAGCTAATCGTTTGGGGGCTGGATAGGGTGGCCACGTGCAGTCCTCCCACAGCAAACAGCAGCGCTCCCGTGACTACGAGGCGAAGAATCTTCTCGTCCTCGAGGGTCTCGAGGCCGTGCGCAAGCGTCCCGCCATGTACATCGGGTCCACCGATACGCGCGGGCTCATGCACTGCCTCTGGGAGATCATCGACAACGCGGTCGACGAGTCCCTCTCCGGCTTCGGCGAGCACGTCGAGGTGGAGCTCGGCCCCGACGGGTCGATCACGGTCCGCGACCGGGCCCGCGGTATCCCGGTGGACATCGAGCCCAAGACGGGGCTCACCGGCGTCGAGGTGGTGTTCACCCGCCTCCACGCGGGCGGCAAGTTCGGCAACTCTTCCTACAACGCCACCGGTGGCCTCCACGGCGTCGGCGCCTCCGTCGTCAACGCGCTCAGCTCGCGGCTCGACGTCCAGGTCGACCGCGGCGGCTCCACCTGGGAGATGAGCTTCCAGCGCGGCGTCCCGGGCACGTTCGACGGCCCCGGCCCCGACGCGAAGTTCACCCGCGGCGGCGGACTGAGGAAGGTGGGGCGCGTCGCGAAGGCGAAGACCGGCACGCGCGTCCAGTACTGGCCCGACCGGCAGATCTTCCTCGCCGACGCCGAGGTCAGCCTCCCGCAGCTGCATGACCGCGCCCGCCAGACGGCGTTCCTCGTGCCGGGCCTGGAGATCATCGTCGACGACGCTCGCTCGGGTGAGCCGGAGCGCGAGCACTTCCTCTTCGTCGGGGGCATCACGGAGTTCGTGGAGTACCTCGCGCCGGACGCGCCGATGACCGACGTCCTGCGGCTCCAGGGTAAGGAGACGTTCACGGAGACGGTCCCAATGCTCGACGAGGACGGCGCCATGACGCCCACCGACGTCGACCGCGAGCTGGAGGTGGACGTCGCGCTCCGGTGGGGCACCGGCTACGACACCGCCATGAAGAGCTTCGTCAACGTCATCGCCACGCCCAAGGGCGGCACGCACGTCGCCGGCTTCGAGCGCGGGCTCACCCGCGCGTTCACGAAGTCGCTGGAGGGCACCCGCCTGCTGAAGGCGGGGGAGGAGGTCGTCAAGGACGACTGCCTCGAGGGGATGACCGCCATCGTCACCGTCCGGCTCGCCGAACCGCAGTTCGAGGGGCAGACGAAGGAGGTGCTCGGCACCCCGGCCGTCTCGCGGCTCGCGGCCCGCATCGTCGAGCAGGAGTTCGCGACGTTCCTGACGAGCACGCGGCCCGCGCAGCGCAACATGGCGCGCACGCTGATGGAGAAGGTGGTGGCCGCGTCGCGCACGCGCGTTGCCGCCCGCCACCACAAGGAGAACCAGCGGCGGAAGACCGCGCTGGAGTCGTCGTCGCTGCCGCCGAAGTTGAAGGACTGCCGCAGCACCGACGTGGAGGCCACCGAGCTGTTCATCGTGGAGGGCGACTCGGCGCTGGGCACCGCCAACGTGGCGCGCAACTCCGAGTTCCAGGCGCTGCTGCCCATCCGGGGCAAGATCCTCAACGTGCAGAAGGCGTCGCTTGGCGACATGCTGAAGAACGCCGAGTGCGCCTCGATCATCCAGGTGGTGGGCGCCGGCTCGGGGCGCTCGTTCGACCTCGACAGCATCCGGTACGGCAAGGTCATCTTCATGGCCGACGCCGACTCCGACGGCGCGCACATCCGCACCCTGCTGGCGACGCTGTTCTTCCGCTACATGCGGCCCATGGTGGAGGCAGGGCGGGTCTACTCCGCCGTGCCGCCGCTGCACCGCTTCGAGCTGACGAAGGCAAGGCGCGGCTACGACAAGTACATCTACACGTACTCCGACGCCGAGTACCAGCGCAAGGCCGCCGAGCTGACGAAGAAGGGCATCGGCTTCAAGGAGCCGCAGCGCTACAAGGGCCTCGGCGAGATGGACGCGCACCAGCTCAAGGAGACGACGATGGACCCCCGGCACCGCACCCTGCGGCGCATCACCGTCGACGACATCGAGGCCGCGGAGCAGGTGTTCGAGAAGCTGATGGGTAACGAGGTCGCGCCCCGCAAGGAGTTCATCGTCGAGGGCGCGTACAACCTGGAGGCCGACCGCATCGACGCCTGACCCTCCGCTGGTTGGGGGTGGTTTCGACGGACGCTCGCTGGCGCTCGCTGCTCAACCACCAAAGAAGGCCAGGCCACGCAGCCACCTTTGGCCGTGTGGATTTGCACCATGGGTGGTGCATATTTTGACGGCTAAGGGTCGGGTCAGGCGACGGGGTGCAGTGTTGCTTGGGCGAGGGTCCAGGCGAGGACTTCGGGCATGGGTGGTTGTTCCCAGGCGGGATCGTCGGGCGCCGGATCCGGGAGATGCTCTGGTGGGTCGGGTGGCCACCACCGCTCGGCCGGGATCGGTGGTGGGGCCGGGGTGCGTAGTCGGGTGGTGCCGTAGGCGGTGACGAGGTATTCGTAGCCGTAGGGGGAGCGCCAGTGGAAGATGCCGTCGTGGCCGGTTTGGATGAGTTGCCAGCCGCCGAAGGTCTTCGCCCGATGCGCCCGGCGGGAGAGCGGCCCGAGGTTCCCGAGCCGGGTCTGCCCGAGGAGACCTGCTCGGTAGGGCTCGGTATGGTCCGCATCACAATGCCGAGCGGCGCGGGTGCCGTAG
>JAAYZP010000024.1 GCA_012514785.1 Propionibacterium sp.
ACGCGTCGTCGGGGGAAGCTGCGCGCGTCGACGACTGGGCCGCCCGCAACGACAGCGCTCTGGACGAGTTCAGCGCGCTCGTGGGGGAGCTCGCGCGTGAGACAACGGTGGGGCTCAGCCACTCGTGGGTGCTGCTGCAGGCGCTCGAGCGGCTCCGGCTGGAGATCTGAAGCCGCATTGGAAGGCGTCTCGCCGAGAAAACTTCATTCCTCGCCACTCGTTTGCGGCAACCGAGTCGGAAAACCTTTACCAAACGAACGAGCGGCGGGTTATGAAGGGTTTCGCCGATGACCCTGCCCTCCAGTCGCGCTCAAGGCCGGCCGGGGGCCACGAAGTCGACGAGCCGCCCCGAGTGCCGCGCCAACTCCGCCCACGGCGTCCGGAACTCCAGCGTCGCGATCCCGCTGGTCACGAACTTCGACAGCACCGGCGTCCACGTCGGGTGGTCGTCGTGCAGTGCGAGCTCCAGCACCAGCTGCGTGACGCATGGGAAGTGCCCGACGAGCAGCACCGTCCGCGCCCCGTCCGGGAGCGCCTGCAGCAGGGGCGCGACGTCGGCCGGCGTCGACTCGTAGATCTCCTCGTGGAACGTGACCTCACCCGCGGCGACGCCACCGTCTGCGACGCGCTGCCACGTCTGGCGCGTGCGCCTCGACGTCGAGCACAGCACGCGGTCGATCGGGGAATACTCCACCAGGTGTTCCGCCGCGGCGAGACCCTGCCGCCGCCCACGGCCATTCAGTGGACGCCCGTGGTCCGCATCCCCCGTGGTCCAGTCCGACTTCGCATGGCGCATGACGAGCAGCGTGTACATGGCACGAGGATAGTGCGCGGGCCGTCGATCCGCGCGGCCCGGCAGCAAGCGGGAGCGGCGCGCTAGCAGTAAGGTTGTCCCAGCAAGCCCACTACTAGGAGACTGCCGTGACCGATCTCGCACCCGTGGCCGCCGTCGTCGTCCTCGCCGCCGGCGGGGGCACCCGGATGAAGTCCAAGAAATCGAAGGTCCTCCACGAGATCGCCGGCAAGGCGATGCTCAGCTACTCGGTCTCCGCGGCCGCCGCGCTCGACCCGCGCCACCTCGTCGTGGTCGTCGGGCACCGGCGCGAGCAGGTGCTCGAGCACCTCGAACGCCTCGACGACGGCGTCCAGACGGCGGTCCAGGACGAGCAGCGCGGCACCGGACACGCTGTCCAGTGCGGCCTCGAGGGCCTCGAACACATCGAGGGCGACGTCGTCGTCACCTACGCCGACGTGCCGATGCTCACCGGCGCCACCCTCCGCCAACTCGTGGCCGTCCACCGTTCCAAGGGCAACGCCGTCACCGTCATGACCGCCAACGTCGACGACCCGTCCGGCTACGGCCGCGTCCTGCGCGACGGCGACCGCGTGCGCGGCATCGTCGAACACAAGGACGCCACCGAGGAGCAGCGCCGGATCCGCGAGATCAACTCCGGCATCTACGTATTCGACGCCGCCACGCTCCGCGCCGGCCTAGCCAACCTCGACACCGACAACGTCCAGGGCGAGCTCTACCTCACCGACGTCCTCACCTACGCCAACGGCCACGGCAAGCAGGTCGGCGCCTACGTCATCGACGACGTGTGGCAGACCGAGGGCGTCAACGACCGCGTCCAGCTCGCCCGCATGAACGCCGAGATGAACCGCCGCATCCTCGACGAGTGGATGATGAACGGCGTGACCATGATCGACCCCACCTCCACCTGGGTGGACGTCGACGTCGACCTCGCCCCCGACGTCATCCTCCACCCCGGCACCATCCTCCAGGGCGCCACCACGATCGGCGAAGGCGCGGAGATCGGCCCGTCCACCACCCTCATGGACGTCGAGGTGGGCCCCGGCGCGCAGGTGCTGCGCACGCACGGCTCCTTCGCGGTCATCGGGGAGGGCGCCGTCGTCGGACCCTTCAGCTACCTGCGGCCGGGCACCATCCTGGGCGCCGAGGGCAAGATCGGGGCCTTCGTCGAGACGAAGAACGCCACCATCGCCAAGCACGCCAAGGTGCCGCACCTGGCCTACGTCGGCGACGCCATCATCGACGAGGACGCCAACGTCGGCGCCGGCACCATCTTCGCGAACTTCGACGGCGACAAGAAGTCCGTCACGCACCTCGGCAAGACGGCGTTCATCGGTTCGAACTCCGTCCTCGTCGCCCCCGTGGACATCGGCGACGGCGCGTTCGTCGCCGCCGGCTCCACCGTCACCGAGGACGTACCCGCCGGCGGTCTTGCCGTTGCGCGGGGACGGCAGCACAATGCGGAGGGCTGGGTCGGCAAGCGCCGCCCCGGCACGAAATGGGATGAGGCCGCCCGCGATTCGACGAACACGGTCCATCCATCTGTCATCGAGTCACGTGAAAAGTGAGGCTGGACCCTACATGTCGACGGATACCACGGCATCCAACGAAAAGCACCTGATGCTCTTCTCCGGGCGTGCATACCCGGAGCTCGCGCAGGAGGTCGCTTCGCTCATGGGGCAGGAGTTGGTGCCGACCACGGCCGTGACGTACGCCAACTCCGAGATCTACGTCCGGTTCAAGGAATCCGTCCGCGGCAGCGACGCATTCGTGATCCAGTCGCACACCGCCCCGGTCAACGAGTGGCTCATGGAGCAGCTGCTCATGGTCGATGCGCTGAAGCGCGCCTCCGCGAAGCGCATCACCGTCATCGCGCCGTCGTTCCCGTACGGCCGCCAGGACAAGAAGCACCTCGGACGCGAGCCGATCTCGGCCCGCCTCGTCGCGGACATGTTCAAGGCGGCCGGCGCCGACCGGATCATGTCGGTCGACCTGCACGCCGCCCAGATCCAGGGCTTCTTCGACGGCCCCGTCGACCACCTCTGGGGCCTGCCCGTGCTCGCCGAGTACGTGAAGAAGAAGTACGCCGACAAGGACTTCA
>JAAYZP010000025.1 GCA_012514785.1 Propionibacterium sp.
TGAAAGTTCCTCGTCGTCCAAGACCTCCACTCCTCCAACGCAGAGGGTGCGACGAGCGGGTCATCTGTACCACCGAACGCGATGATCGGTACATCCACAGGCTCACGAGTACCGGGACAGTAGTTGCCGAGCGCAGTACCGTCGGCACGCATCACGTTGACGATGTGATTCCGCAGTTCCGGATGCTCCAGCAGCTCTCGGGGCGTAGCACCCAGCTTCTGCAGCCGGTCGATGATCCCTCGGTCGGACATCTCAAAACCGCTGTCCCCACCGTGGTCATGTGGCGCGGCGGCCCCCGAGACGAAGAGGTGTACAGGACGGCGCGCTCCACGTCGGCTCAGCTCACGAACCAGCTCGAATGCCACCGTGGCGCCCATGCTGTGCCCAAAGATCGCGTACTCAGAGTCGAGCTCTTGCTCGAGCCGATCAGCAACGCCTGACGTCAGCTGCCTGATGTCCGTCTCAAGAGGCTCATCCATACGCATGCCGTGACCGGGATACTCGATACCCGCGACGTGAATCCCCACACGGCTCATTCGCACCCATGCGCGGTACGCGCCAGCACTGCCTCCTGCGTACGGGAGTGCAAAGATCCGCAGCTTCACTGGCTCCTTCCGCTGTGGCACAATCATCCAGTGTTTCGTCATAGTTCCTCTTCCAGAGTTGAGGCAGCCGGTCGGCCGCTGAGTGCGACGCGCAGCCCCTTGAGCGTGATGTCGGCATGTGCTGTGGTGAGTTCAAGCAAACGCGGCCATTGTTCGACCATGTCCGCCATCGCTGACGCGTCAACACTGTCGTTCGAGAACATCCACAGGCCGCGAAGCTCGTCGCCACGCTGATGGAGCACGAGATACAAATCCAAGTTGTCCGGGCTGGGCTCGCCCGCCAGTTCGGGAATCAGTGATTCTTCGCCCTCGGGTGGCAGGGCCTGACCGCGGAACCCGCCGAGGGTGGCCTGCACCGAGCCAAAATCGACGAGGTTGAACATCGTGCGCATGGGGTCCCAACGTGACTCGTCCGTCTTCGCGAGCGCCCGCAGTGGCACAACTTGGTGGTCCTGGCCCGCAAGTAGTCCGTCACGGACAAGGGCAAGCAACTCCGCAAACGTAGTCTCGTGCCCGGCTTTCGTTCGGACAGTGACCTCATTGATCAGGTAGCCGATCAGTTGATGCGTCTCCGGTTCATCACGCCCCATGAGCGGCACCGTGACCAACACGTCATCGCTTCGTGTGGAGACGAGTTGCAGCGCTTGGAAGCTCGCCAACAGCAGGATGAAGAGGCTGACCCCGTTGCTTCGAGCCGCCTGCCTCAGTCGTTCGGTGAGGTCTTCAGAAAGGCGGAACCCTGCCGTCGCGCTAGCGAGTGGCCTCGTGGTGGGATGCAGTCGCTGATAAATCGGTCGGGGCGGAAGATCCTCAAACAGCTCTAGCCAGTAACGCTGCTGCTCTCGGCCCGGCCCCGCCTCAACTTGGTGATGCTGCCACGCGGCAAGATCTCCATATTGAATGGGTAGCGGAGCCAGATCCTTGCGCTCACCGGAGCGTTCTTGGTTGTACAGCGTTGTGAGCTCCGATAGGAACTGGCTGAATCCCCACGGATCCACGAATGCATGGTGGAAACCTTGAACCAGTAACCACTTGCGGTCGTCGAGGGCGGCTACCACCGTCCGCATCGGCGTCCCTTCCGCCACGGGCAGAGGGGTCTCCTCGAGCTCTCGCACTACCTCATGCGCAGCCGACAGCGGCTGTCCCCGGAGGTCCATGACCGTCAACGGCCATGGAGTGGATGCCTGCACTGTCTGGAACCAGTCCTCAGGATGGCCATCGCCTCCGTTGGCCTGCAGGCTCGTGCGCAAGATCTCGTGCCGGTCACGGATGCGGTCCAATGCCCGCTGCAGCGCATCTACATTGAGCTGTTCGTCGGGAGCATCGTCCCTAGGCGTGAGGACCACCGCGGCCACCACATTGTGATGAGTCGAGTCGGCCCCAACGGGTTCCATCACCTTGTTCAGCTGTTCGAATGACAGCGGGAGTTCTCCGGACCGGATAGTGGGTCGGATGCGCTGCACTAGACGCGGGCCGAACATGGCGGGTTCGTCTCGGTCTACCGTCGCAAACGAAGCGACCTGTGCGACGATTCGTGCGAGTGATTCCCGGAAGTCA
>JAAYZP010000201.1 GCA_012514785.1 Propionibacterium sp.
AACACCTCTCCAATCCGCAGCCCGCAGGTCACCGACAGCAACAGCGCCGGCCGCCACTGGATCGGCGCAGCATCGAGGTAGGCATTGACCTCCGCCGGCGTCATCGTCTGCGGCTCGCGTGCCCGCTCCGGCGTCCCGGCACCGCGCAGCGTGGCCGGGGAGGACGGAATCAGCCCCTCGGCCACCGCATCGGAGAACACGGAGACCAGTAGTTCGTAGGCCTTCCCGTTCTGCGTCCGGGTCCGCTTCGGCAGCGACTCCCGCCACGCGACGACATCTTCCCGCTTGACGTCCTTCAGCGGCATCTTCCCGAGCGGCGTGGGTCCGATCGAGAGCCGCAGGAGCTTCATGTAGTTGTCGACCGTCGTCGGCTTCAACGGCCGACGTGATCGCGTGGCCCGCTCCTGGATGCACTGGAGCACCCACTCGCGAACCGTCGGCCCCTCGTCGACAGGCTCATGCTTGGCCTTCCGCGCCGTCGGAGGCGCCCACTCATCCAACTCGATCAGCCGCAGTTCCTGCCCGCGCCAGACCACCGCATCTCGCTTCACCCGGAAGGTTCGGCTGTAGCGCTTGCCGTCGGGACCGACGTACCGCGCGTTCCAACTGCCATTGGAGAACCTACGTACTCCGTCGGACATCGCCACCCCCATCGTCGTGGGCTGGATTCCTAGCCCATTTCTAGCCCATTCTTAGCCCACAACAGTACCCCCGGTGGCGTGCTGTGGCATAGGGTGTCGCACCCCTAGGACGACAAAACCCCTAGTCAGACCGGCAAAAGTGCTAGTCGACTAGGGGCATGAAAAAGTGCGCGAGAGAGGAGTTGAACCTCCACGCCCTTGCGGGCACCGGCACCTGAAGCCGGCGCGTCTGCCATTCCGCCACTCGCGCAGTGGACCATTTCTGATCCGACGCCAAACACTAGCACAGCGCCGTCGGCCGTCGGAAATTGGGATGGATCCCAACGCCACTATGCTGGACGAGAAGCCCCCGGACCCACCGGGGTGGAGGTGCAGGTGGAACGACTCAAGCCAGGATTGCTGCTCTCGGAGCGGTATCGGCTGACCGGACACGTCGCTTCAGGAGGCATGGGGCAGGTCTGGGAGGCCATAGACGACGTACTCCTGCGCCGTGTGGCGCTGAAGATCATGCATCCCCACACGCAGGACGAACTCGAGCTTGTCGAGCGCTTCCGCGACGAGGCCAGGTTCGCTGCCCAGCTGATGCACCCGAACATCGTCACCATCCATGACTTCGCGGACTTTGAGGGTCTCGCCTTCCTCGTCATGGAGATGGTCGACGGCATGTCGCTCGCCCAACAGCTCGCCCGGGGGCCTCTGCCTGCAGCACAAGTGCGCATCCTGCTCCGGGAGCTCGCGTCCGCGCTCGCCGTCGCCCACGACGCCGGGATCATCCACCGAGACATCAAACCGGCCAACGTCCTCACCTCCCCGACCGGCGCCAAGCTCACCGACTTCGGCATCGCGCGCTCCGTCGACGGCGACTCCCACACCCTCGCCGGTCAGGTCCTCGGCACAGCCAACTACCTGAGCCCCGAGCACGCGCTCGGGAAGAAGCTCGGGCCCGCCTCGGACATCTACGGCCTCGGTGTGCTGGCCCACGAGGCGCTGACTGGCCAACGACCATTCGAGCGCAACACCCCGATCGCGACGGCGCTCGCCCACGTCCACGACGCTCCGCCGGCGTTGCCCGACGGCACCCCGTCCGACCTCGTCGCCCTC
>JAAYZP010000202.1 GCA_012514785.1 Propionibacterium sp.
GATCAACGTTACCCGTCGACGGTGTCGTGCCGGCTCCGGCCTCAGGCCTTGGTCCCAGGCAGGCGCCAGTATTGGTAGTTCTCCCCTTCGAGTTTTGGTACTTGAGAGGCTCGGATTTTAGTATTTATAGGCCTCGGATTTTGGTACTCCGACGGCATGTCCGACGAGCCCCGCGAAGCAAAGCCCAGAAGAATCGAGCCGCTGCTGGATGCGCTGACGCTCGAGGAGGCCGTGATTGCCATGCACCTCGTGGCTGGAAAGCCCATCCACCCTCGGTCATTGGCGTACCAGTGATGGTGATGAGGTCGACTTGGTGGTCGAAACCGACGATGGGAAGGTCGTGGCTTTCGAAGTCAAGGCCGGTGAGAGGGTCGGCGGCAGCGACTTCCGAGGGCTGCGCAAGTTGCGCGATAGCCTCGGTGGTCGCTTCGTGGCCGGCATTGCGCTGAGCCTCGGGACACGTTCGTATACGTACGAGGACCGTCTGCACGTGATGCCGCTTGATCGTCTGTGGCGCGCCAATGTGCCGGACCAAGCCCTGTGACGCCTGGGACGGCGTGGATGCAGAGGTCGAGCGTTCGCGCCTGGAGTCTGCCCCAAAATTGTCAGAGGTCGTCTGCATAGTGTTCACATGGACGAATTCATCACCGACACCGGTATCGCAGACCTCCTGCTGATCTTCTCCGTGAAGTCGCACCTCATCGCGGTGCGTCCCGAACTCGAGCCCACGATCGTCCTCGACGACGCGCGTCCGCACCTGTCGTTCCCCACGGCGCGGGGCGTCGTCGTGGTGGCGAAATCGGCGTGTACGTCATCGGGCACCTGGACCGTCTCCGGCCCGGGGATCGGCATCAAATCGCCGCGCCCGAGCCCCGCCGAGCTGGCGTCGACGGCGCTGGTGGCCTACGAGTCGGCGCGGGCCCGCGCCGGGGCCGCTGCCTGACCTGACGTCTGAGCCTCTGGCTGGACCACGTCGACTCGGGCGCGTTTCACGCCTAGTCTGTCCGCAGGACCGACGACGAGGCGGGAGCTGGGATGGGTACCGACTGGGCCGGGCGGCCGATCGACACCACGGCGAGCGACGAGACGCTCAGAGAACTGCTGGGCAACGACGAGGCGGCCCGGAGTATGGCCTCCGAGCGCGTGATTGCCAACCCCGAGCGCTTCAACCCGCAGGTCTTCTACGGTCTCTCTGCTCGGCTCGTCGCGGAAGAGCGGCACGAGGACGCGATGTTCTGGTTCTATACCGGGCAGCTGCGCGCCCGGTTCGACGCCAACCGCTGCACCGATGAGCTCGCCGGCGTCGTCGTCGGGCGGTTGAACGACATGTTCGGGCCTGCGGTCAACCGGTATGCGTTCCAGCACCTCGACCTGCTGGAGTCGACGGTGGGGCGGGTGCTGGAGTTCGATCGCGCCACCGCGCACGAGTACGACCCCCGCTGGATCAACCGCGGCACGCCGGGCGCCATGACGGCGGCGATGGCTGGGCAGGCGTTAGATCCCACGACGATGACCCGCCCGGCCGACGAGTGGCCCGCCATCGCGGAGCGGACGAGGACCGAGTACGCGGCGGGCTTCGCCGAGGCGCTGCGCAAGGCGAGGGCGTCGGCGTCGGAGGGCTGACGGGGTGGGCAGGGCCGAGCACCTGCAACCTGTGCGTCGACGCCCCAGAACTCGTTGCACCTGCCCCGGCGACTACTCCGGGTCGGTCGGATCCAGCGGCGCGTGGTGGTCGAGGTTGACGATGCCGCGCTTCCAGTAGCCGCTGGCGTCCATCTGGCCCGCGGGCAGCCCGAGCTCGCGCCGCAGGTAGCGGCGCAGCGGCACCATGGCGCCCGCCTCGCCGGCGAGGAACACGAACGTGCGCTCACCGATGTCGAGGCCGCGCAGCGCCTGCTCGGCCTGGGCCTCGCGCTCGTCGCCGACGAACCACTGGCGGGTGCCGCCGTCGATGTCGTCGAGGTAGTTGCGCAGGTCCGGGTCGGTCAGGAAGAAGAGCCCGGTGACCGGGACCTCGGGCAGGAAGTTCTGGAAGAAGCGCCGGGCCGCGGGTAGGCCGGTCTCGTCAGTGACGACGACGACGTCGCTCGCGCCTTCCGGGGGCATCAGGGAGCCGCGCGGACCGCCGAACGCGAACGTGTCCCCGGGCTTAGCGTTCACCGCCCACTGCGCGGCGGGGCCGTCGTCGCCGTGGATGACGAAGTCGATGTCCAGCTCGGGGCCGTTCTCGCCCTGCTCGCGGAACTCGAGCGGCGTGTAGTCGCGGGCGTGCACGGTGCCCACCTCGGGCTGGCGCATCCCGTCGTCGGCGATCGTCGGGACCGCGAGGATTCCGTCGGGGCCGGGGAAGAATCCCTTGACGTGATCGGCGGGGCCGGGGGCCTCGAAGCCCTGCAATTCTTCGCCGGTCAGGGTCACCCGCACCATCGTCGGCGCCACTTCCGTCACGCGGGCGACCGTCACGCGGCGGATCGCCAGGGGGCGACGGACTCGCTTGCTCTCGAACACAACAGACACAACGTCCTCCAGATCACCGGGAATAGGTCCGGTTTCAACTATCAGCCCCAAGCCTAGTCGATTTAGGCAACCTTTGGCTTGCCCAAATCTCAGGGGGATGTTTACGGCTGGCCGGGAGGGACTGCTCGACGGTGCGCGACGGATCTGGGCCGGGTAGACGTACGCGGCAGCATCCCCGCACAACTTGCACATGCCCACCAAGGCCCAGGGCGCTCTCGGACCAAGGCACTCAGACCGGGATGATGCTGAGGGGAGCCGTGGGTGCGGGGGAGTAGCGCTCGTAGCGGCCGAAGTACTCGTCGTCGGGCAGCGCCTCGCCGCGCTCGATTGCCGCGGCCCAGCGTGGAGGTGTGTAGTCGCAGAACGGCTCGGCCTCGAGCGGATCCCCCGTGACGGCGAAGGCTCGCGCCCGGCTGCCACCGCACATGCTGCGGTAGTTGCAGACGCCACACTTGCCCTTGAGGTTGGCGCGGTCGCGCAGGCTCCGGAACAGCTCGGAGGTCTGGTAGATCTCGATCGGGTCGTCGTCGCGGATGTTCCCGGCGGACTCGGGCAGGAATCCCGAGGGGTAGATGTCGCCGATGTGGCTGATGAACATGAACCCGTCGCCGTCGTTGACGTTGCGGGCGCGACCGATGCCGTCGGACTCCGAGTGCTTGAGCCCGCGGGTCATCACGTCCATCTGCACGGGCCCGGCGTTGGCCATGACGGGACGCTCGCCCGCCTCGGCCTTCTTGTGCTGGAGCACGGCGCGCGCGTAGTGCGGTGCGGCGGTGGCCTTGATGTCGAATGGCGCGGTCTTGGACAGCTCGTAGAGGCGGTCGAACACGGCCTCGAACTGCGCGGCCGAGGCGACGTCGTCGGGCTTGGCGCGACCCATCGGCACGAGGAAGAACACCTCCCAGAAGACGACGCCTAGCCCCTGCATGAGGTCGCACATGTCGTCCATGTCGTCGAGGTTGTCGCGGCGGATCACGGTGTTGACCTGTGTGGACAGCCCCACCTCCTGGGCCTCCCGGAGGATCCGCAACCCATGGGCGAAGGAGCCGTCGACCTGGCGGAAGGTGTCGTGGATCTCCGGGTTCGAGCCGTCGAGGCTGATGGCGAGCCGGACGAGGCCGGCCTCCTTCAGCTCCCGCATCTTCTCCTTCGTGCACAGGTCCGTGGTGGCGGGCGTGATCGCCATCCGAAGTCCCAGGTCGGCGCCGTGGCGGACCAACTCGACGACGTCGTCGCGCTTGAGCACGTCGCCGCCGGAGAACACGAAGATGCAGCGGCCGAACTCGCGGACGCGCGACATCATCGCCATGGCCTCCGACGTCGTCAGCTCGCGCGGGTCGCGCTCCGGCTGGGCGCAGGCGCGGCAGTGCTTGCAGGCAAGATCGCAGGCCTGGGTGGTTTCCCAGATGACGATGAACGGTGCTTCGTCGAAGTTCATCGGCGGAGGGCCTCCCGCAGCGGCGTTCTTGCCGGGGTGGCCTGCGCGACGGTGAGGATGAGCTGTGGGATGCGTCATGCGAACACACTAAGCAGGGCCCGGGGACCCCATACCCGGTGGGGGTATCGATCATCAGATGAAGTCGTCGTCGGCCGAGCAGCCGCGCTTTCCTGCGTTAGATGGTGTTGAAACCACCGAATCGGTGGTTTCAACGTCTCTTAAGGGCCGGTGGCCTCGTCAATCTGGTGAATTACAACGACGTAAGTTGTGCACAATTTGTGGATAAGTCTGTGGAGAAGTCGGGGGCCGGTCAGTCCTGAAGTCGGTCCAGGAGGCGCTCGCCGCCGCGGACGTTGGTCAGCAACCGGGGGTCGACGTCGTGGCCCTCGCGCAGGATGCTGAGGGTGCCGTCGGTCTCCAGGATGATCGCGGCCACGTCGTCGAGGTGCGTGATGCCGCCCTGGCGCAGGCGCGTCCACACCACCCGCTCGTTCAGGTGGTAGCGGCGCAGCAACTGCCGGTCGATCTCACCCTCGCTGTAGATGAGCACCGCGCGACGGTGCCCGATGAGGCCGGCGCGGCGCCCGGTGCCGAAGAAGCTCTCGAGCAGGATCAGCATCGCCAGGCAGAGGAGCCCGCCGAGGAGGGTGGCGTTCGGCCCCAGCATCGAGCGCCCGCAGACGGCGCCCAGCACGAGCACGACGGCGAGCCCCGTGCCCGAGCGGTTGGCGAACAGACGTTGACCCCAGATCCGCAGCACCGCGGTGAACGCCAGGTACATCACCACCGACGCCACGACCACGCCGACGGCGTGCGCCAGCGTCACGCCGATCTCCGCCCACAACTGCTCCCAGAAACTCACGGCCCCATTGTCCCAAACCGCACGGCTCCCGGTGAATTACACGGCTGTAAGTTGTGCACACCTTGTGGGTAACTCTGTGGAGAACTCAGTGCGTACCCAGCGTTCTGCCTTGTCGGGCGACCATAGCCTGGAACAGCGCGTCGGCCGGGTCCGCCGTCCCGACGAAGTGCCCCGCCAGCTCCAGCGAGACGAAGCCGGTCAGCGCCGCGAGTTCCGCCAGCACCGCTGCTGCCCCCGACCGGCTCCCGTCCTCCCCGGCCAGCCGCGCCATCTGCTCCGCGAGTTCCGGGGTGTCGAAGCCGGCGACGTCGTGATCGCCTACGGCCTCCAGGAAGTGCCGCGCGACCCGCTCCGCCGAAGGGATCGTCTCCGGCGGCGCCGCGTAACCTGGGATCGGCGTCCCGTAGATCAGCTGGTACTCGTGCGGGAACGCCCGCGCCCAGTCGCGCGTCGCGTGGGCTAGGGCCGCCCAGCCCTCAGGCTGCCGCAGCGCCTCGTCGAGGTGCGCGTAACTCTCGATCACCATCGCCGTGAGCAGGGCCTCCCGCGTGGGGAAGTATCGGTAGATCGCCGACGATGCCAGGCCGGCGTCGCGCGCTACGGCCCGCATCGACAACCCGACGCCGCCCCGCTCCGCGATTTCCGCCCGCGCGGCTTCCAGGATCTTGGCCGTGACCTCTGCCCGGTTCCGATCTCGCACTCCCATGCCTCCAGCTTCCCACAAATAGAGAGCACCGCTCTTGTAAACGCCCGGGCGGTGCTCTAACCTCAAAGCAAGAGCACCGCTCTCATAGTTTGGAGTAGTCCTATGTCCGACGCCAAGACCATGGCCGCGCCCCTCGTGGGCACCGGCCTGTTGATGACCGTCTACCTGGTGCTGCGCCCTTACGGCGACCACGACGGTGCGACCACGATCGCCGCGGCCGGGGCGTTCGCCAGCGGGTGGTGGATCGTCGCGCACCTCGCCGGCGCGCTCGCGCTGGTCTCGTTCGCCAGGCTCGCGCTCCGCCTGCACGACCTCGCCGGCAGCCCGCTCACCCGGGCTGCGCGCTCCCTGGGGCTCGCGGGCGCCGTGCTGGTGCTGCCGTACTACGGCGCCGAAACCTTTGCCCTACACGCTCTCGGTCGCCGCGCGCTGTCCGGGGACCCTGCGGCCCTGGCGCTGGTCCCGGACATCCGCGACGGCGTCGTCGCCATGATCACGTTCGGGCTCGGCCTACTCCTGCTGGCCGCCTCGGCCGTCACCGCCGCGATCGCTTGGCGACGGCGCACCGGCAGCAACGCGGCGTGGCCGCTGGCGGTGCTCATCGTCGCGTTCCTGCCGCAGTTCTTCCTCCCGCCGGCCGGCCGGGTGGCCTACGGCCTTCTTGTGCTGCCCGCCGCCTTGTGGTGGCTGCACTCGGCACGCGACACCACATCGCGAGGCGGAGGACGAGGTGCGAGTGGTGCCTATCGGTGACGACGACAACGAAGGAGAGCCGTCCGAGTACGCCGCACGTGCAGAATGGGAGACACGCCCTAGACGCGGTCATCCTCGCCGAACACGACCTCACTGGCCGGGTCCGGCTCCTCCTGCTCCAGCCGATCCTCGATCGACTCCTGCGAGAAGGTGTCGTCCTCGTGCATCGCCTCGTCGATCGGCGCCTCGGTGTCCTCGGCGATGAGATCCGCAGCATCCGCGCCGTCGAACACGAGCTCGTCGGTCCCCAGATCCTCGGCGGTCACCTCGCCGTAGTCGTGATCCTTCTCCGCAACCTCCTCGACGTCGAGGTCCTCGATACCGTCGATGTTGCCGTCCTGTGCGTCCATACTCATACCTCCACTGTCGCAAGCGAAGGGGTCAGTCCGCGTGTTCGGGCTCCAGGACCTCGATCAAGGGCAGCCGCATCACGAATCGTGCGCCGCCGTCGGAGTCGTTCGTCGCCTTCACCGTGCCGCCGTGTGCCTCGACGGTGTGCGCCACGATCGCGAGCCCCAACCCGGTACCCGGCGTGTTGCGCGCCCGGTCGGAGCGGTAGAAGCGGTCGAAGATGTGCGGGAGGGCGTCCTCCTCGATGCCGGGGCCGGCGTCGACCACCGTGATCACGCCGTCCTCGAGCCGCACCGTGACCGTGCCGGCGGTCGGCGAGAACTTCACCGCGTTGTCCAGCAGGTTCGTGACCGCGCGCTCCAGCATCGACGCGTCGCCCATCACCTGCGAGTGGTCGGTGTCGACGTCGAACGCGATGCCGGGCCCCCGTCGCTGGGCTCGTGCCACGGATGCCATCACGATGTCCGCGAGCTCCAATGGTTCGTGCGGCCGTTGCAGGTGGTCGTCGCGGGTGAGCGCGACGAGGTCGCCCACCAGGGCCGAGAACTCGCCCAACTGGGCCGCGACGTCGGAGAGGATGTCCGAACGCGCACCCGGCGGCAGCATGCCGGAGCGCTCGTCGGCGACGAGCAACTCGACGTTGGTGCGCATCGACGTCAACGGCGTGCGCAGCTCGTGGCCCGCGTCGGCGATCAGCTGGCGCTGCTGCTCGCGGGACTGCTGCAGCGAGCGGAGCATCGTGTTGAACGACTGCGTCAGCTCGCCCAGGTCATCGCGACCGTAGATGCGGATCGGGTTCAGCTGGTCGGTCTGCGTGACGTTCTTCACAGCCGTCGACAGCCGCTTGACCGGTGCGAGCACCGCGCGCGCCGCCCAGAGCGCGGTGAGCGTCGCGGCGAGGATGCCGAGCGAACCGGAGCCCACCATCACGATCCACAGCGACCCCAGTGTGGACTGCAGCGTCTCGATCGGGCGGGCGTAGGTCACCGCGTAGTACTCCACGCCCCGCTCGTCGACGACCGACATCGGCACGGTCACCGCCCGGTACTCGACCCCGTTCGATGCGACGACGGTGCGCTCCGACGTGTCGGACTGCAGGCGCGCGATCGCGATCTCCTCGGGTGCCCGGGGCAGCTCGACCTGCTGGCCCGCCGGCGACTGGGCGACGCCGCGGGCCGAGACGAGCGACAGCAGGGACCCCGACGACCCGAGCGCGTCAGGGGTGAGGCTGTTGAGGTTGTCGACGTCCGCGCCCAGCACGCTGGCCGACTGCTGCGCGGTGCGCGTCAGGTCCTGGTCGAGCTGGTCGAGCAACGACCAACGCGTGATCAGGAAGCCCGTGCCACCGACGAAGGTCACCGAGACGGCCACCGACAATCCGGTGAGGAGGGCCAGCCGCCACTGCAGGGACTGCCCCGAGACCAGGCGGCCGAGGCCTCGGCGGAATCGAATCCACCAACTTCCGATCACGGGGCAGTTTCACGCAACACGTACCCGATGCCACGCACGGTGTGGATCAGGCGCGGCAGCCCGTTGATCTCGGTCTTCCGGCGCAGGTAGCCGATGTAGACCTCGAGCGAGTTGGCCGTCGTCGGGAACTCGAAGCCCCAGACCTCGTTGAGCAGCGTGTTGCGCTCCAGCACGCGGCGCGGGTTCTCCATGAACACGTTGAGCAGCGCGAACTCGGTGCGGGTGAGCGAGATGTGGTGGCCGGCGCGCGTGACTTCACGGTGCTGCGTGTCCAGCACGAGGTCGGCGAACTGCAGCGTCGGCGACTCCTCCTCGGCCGCGGGCTTCACGCGGCGGGTGAGGGCGCGCAGCCGGGCGAGGAGCTCGTCGAGGGCGAACGGCTTGACCATGTAGTCGTCGGCGCCGGCGTCGAGCCCGTCGACGCGGTCGTCGACGGCGTCGCGGGCCGTCAGGATCAGGATGGGTACGTCGTTGCCCGATTCGCGCAGCATCTTGGTGGTTTCGAGGCCGTCGAGGCGCGGCATCATGACGTCCATGATGATGGCGTCGGGCGTGTAGGAGGCGAGCTTCGCGAGGGCTTCGATGCCGTCGGCGGCGGTCTGTACCTCGCTGCCCGTGTAGGACAGGGAGCGCGCCAACGAGTCGCGCACAGCCTGGTCGTCATCCACCACTAAGATCTCCATGGCTGGATTCTAGCCGTCGCCTTCCACCGCCGCTGGATACGCCACGGGGGTGGCCCCGACGTCGGGTGGGATCAGCCGAAGCCGCCCATCAGCCAGCAGCCGGCGGCGAACGCCACGAGCCCGCCGAACATGAGGACGGTGAGGATCGCGCTCTCCGTCTCGCTCGGCGGCTGGTCCGCGCCTTCGGGGCTGTACTCCTGCGGGTCGAACTGGGCTGCCTTCTCGGTCACAATCTCGGTGCTCATGCGAATACTCCTAGTCGGGACAGGTCGGATACGAGTGCGAGGGCGAGGATGAGGAACACCACACCCATGAAGGCGGTGTACATCCAACGTTTCGGGTGGTCGGAGCCCCAGAACCGCTTCAGGCTCACGATCCCGTTGATCACGGCGACGACGCACAGCGCCATGCCGATGGGGGCCGCCACCCAGCCGCTCAGGCTCAGGATCGGGACGAGGACGGGGATGGCGACGTAGGTGATGATGCACCGCACCGCGGAGAACACCACCGACGTGCGGAACGCGCGGTGCGCTCCCTTGCTGGAGCGCCGGTTGTTTTCGGTGACGCCGAGCAGGCGACGCATCACCCGATCGGGCAGGGCGTCGGAGCTGAACCCCGCGGGTCGGGCGAGGGCCGTCGTCGAATCCGGCGCAACGCTCGTGCTGGTCATGATCCGTCCTCCGTCTGCTCCGTGACACCGACTTCGTCCTTGCCACGACGCGAATATAGCCACAGTCGTCGGCCCCCGACCACCGCCACGAGAATCCCGAGGCCCCCGACGACGGTCCCGATGAACAGCCCCCAGTAGATGGGCTCCAGGAGGACCACCTCCTCGGGCGGGCCGATCAGGCTGCCGATGAGGAAGCCGAACAGCGGGGCCAGGCCGCCGACGCAGACGCCCAGGATGGTCATCCAGAACCCGGGAGCGGTGGGAACCAGCCGGACCGGGCGGCCTGGCTGGATAAGCACATCGGTGGATTGTTCACTCATCGGGATTCACCTTCCAAAGGGCGGTCGACGACGGCCAGGCCCGGCTTGGGCGCTGCGTCGTCGAGCTGGTTGTCCTGTTTCGCAGGCGGACTGGCGATGCGTTCCACGGCCGACATCAGCGGGCCGACGATGTCCATCGGCAGCGGGAACACGACGGTGGAGTTCTGGTCCGCGCCCAACTCCAGGAGCGTCTGCAGGTAGCGCAGTTGCAGCGACGCCGGGGCCTCGCTGAGCGTGAGGGCGGCGTCGCGGAGCTCCTCGGAAGCCTGCAGTTCGCCGCGGGCGCTGATGACCTTGGCGCGACGTTCACGCTCGGCCTCCGCCTCCCTCGCCATGGCGCGCTGCATGATCTCCGGGATCTCGACGTCCTTGATCTCGACGACGGACACCTCCACGCCCCACGGCTCGGTCTGCGCCGCGATGGAGGCGGCGAGGTCCTCGTTGAGGTCGGCGCGGTGGGCGAGCAGCGTGTCGAGGTCGGCCCGGCCGACGACGGAGCGCAGCGTCGTCTGGGCGAACTGCGACGTCGCCACCGCGTGGTTCTCGACGGCCATGACCGACAGCACGGGGTCGGAGACCTTGAACATGACGACGGCGTTGACCCGCGCCGTCACGTTGTCCTTCGTGATGACTTCCTGCGGCGGGATCGTGAGCGTCACCACCCGCAGGTCGACCCGCACCATCTTGTCCAGGAACGGCAGGATGAAGATGAGCCCCGGCCCGAGGGGGCCGCGGAGCCTGCCGAGGCGGAACGTCACCGCCCGCTCGTACTCCCGTATCACCTTGATGGAGGCGAACAGGAATACGAGGAGGAAGATGACGGCAAGGATGATGAGGATGACCTCAGGAGGCATTGTCAGGTCTCCGATCGGATGCGTAGCTGGTGCGTTTGCGGATCACTGCGGAGGCGATGAGCACGCGCTCCGAGGCGGTCTCGTCGGCCGACTTGAACTCGACGCCCTCGGGCGTGGCCGGCGAACGCCGTAGGTGGGACCACAGCGGTAGGGAAGCGAGCGCGATGAGCGCGGAGGTGGCCAGCAGCAGCACCTGACCAGCCCAGCTCTCCACGACGAACGCGGAGGCCGCGGGCCAGGCGATGCCCAGCACCACGACCGCGCACGCGATGCCGCGATGGAACCGCGCGGATTCGGACGCAGGCCAGCTGTCGACCAGCCGACGCATCTCGCGGCCGTCGTCGGAGCTGGTGCAGGAGTCCTTCACCGGGCACGAGTTGCACACGGTCGGGCTGCCCCGGTAGCGCATCACGCGGTTGTCCGGGTCGAAGGACTTCGGCCACAGCCACTGGTCCTCCGGGCAGAGCCACGCGTCGTGGTCCTCGTGGTAGACGAAGTCGCCGTCGCGCTGCTCCTGGATGCTGCCCTGCGCCCGCTTGGCCAGGAGGTCGATGCCGTACGCGACGAGCAGGAGCGCGACGCCGTACGCCGCGGACAGCCAGGCCGTGATCTCGATGCCCATCATGCTTCCGGCTCCATCGGGTCGCCGGGCTGGCGTCGGTCGGAGGCGTACCGGCTGGGCGGCAGCTCGTCGGACGGATCGCCAGCCGTGGGTGCCACGTCGACGAGGCCGGTGCGGTCCTCGCGGGCCTGCGCGTGTTCGATGACGTACAGGGTCTCGGGCTCCATCGTCGTGACCGTGGCCTTCAGCCCATGCCGCACCCCCGTCCACGCCAGCCAGACGAACGGCAGCACGCCGCCGACGAGGAACACGACGTCGCCGGGCATCCGCATCCACTCGAGGATCGCGTTGCCGGGCTGACCGATGTAGCCGAGCGTGCGGGCCTCGTAGTAGCCCTCGTTGACGGAGTGCCACAGCTGCAGCACGCCGAGCGGCAGCAGGGTGGCGAAGACCATCCAGGCCAGCCCGATGTTGAGTGACCAGAACGAGAGTCTGGCCAGCTTGTCGGACCAATATTTCGGCGGGATGATATATCGCAGCGCGAACAGGGCCATGCCCACCGCCATCATCCCGTAGACGCCCATCATGGCGCCGTGGGCGTGGTTGGCGGTCAGCGCGGTGCCGATCTGGTAGTACGACACGATCGGGAGGTTCACCAGGAAGCCGAA
>JAAYZP010000203.1 GCA_012514785.1 Propionibacterium sp.
CCTTCGCGTCACCGAAGAGCATCGCCGAGTTCTCGCGGAAGAACAGCGGGTTCTGCACGCCGGCGTAGCCCGCGCTCATCGAACGCTTGAACACGACGACGTTCTTCGCCTCCCAGACCTTCAGCACCGGCATGCCGGAGATCGGCGAGCCGGGCTCGTTGGCCGAGGGGTTGACGGTGTCGTTGGCGCCGATGACGAGCACGACGTCGGTGTCGGAGAACTGGTCGTTGAGCTCGTCCATCTCGAACACGATGTCGTAGGGCACCTTCGCTTCCGCCAGCAGCACGTTCATGTGCCCGGGCAATCGTCCGGCGACCGGGTGGATCGCGAACTCCACCTTGATGCCCTGGGCCTGGAGGCGCTCCGTGAGCTCCGCGACGGGGTACTGCGCCTGCGCGACGGCCATGCCGTAGCCCGGGGTGATGATCACGCGCTTGGCGTCCTGCAGCATCTCCGCGACCTCGGCCGTGCTGACCTCGCGGTACTCGCCCATCTCGCCGGACTCCGCGACGGCCGTGTCCCCGAATCCGCCGAGGATCACCGAGATGAAGGAGCGGTTCATGGCGCGGCACATGATGTAGGACAGGATCGCGCCCGATGCGCCGACGAGTGCGCCGGTGATGACCAGGATCGTCATGTCGAGCATGAAGCCCGAGGCGGCCGCGGCCCAGCCCGAGTACGAGTTCAGCATCGAGATGACCACGGGCATGTCGGCGCCGCCGATGGCCGCGACGAGGTGGTAGCCCAGCCAGAGCGCGAGCACCGTCATGATCGCCAGCGGGATCAGCGAATGCGACTGGACGTACCACCAGCCGAGGATCACCATGATGATCACGTTGCCGAGGTTCAGCCAGTGCCGGCCCGGCAGGGTCAGCGGCTTCGACGCCAGCTTCCCGTTGAGCTTGCCCCAGGCCACCAGCGAGCCGGTGAACGTCACCGCGCCGATGAGCACGCCCAGGTACACCTCGATGGAGTGGAGGATGTCGGAGTTCGGCGTCATGAGGTGCACGTTGTAGCCGACGATGACCGCCGCGGCGCCGACGAAGCTGTGCAGGAGCGCGATCAGCTCCGGCATGCCGGTCATCTCCACCTTACGGGCCCGCCAGATGCCGATCATGGCGCCGATGGCGATGGCGACGTACAGCAGGATCGCGGAGGTGAACTGGATGTTCTCCTGCACGATGTCGGTGTAGGCGATGGCGAAGTTGGTGGCCACCACGGCGAAGATCATGCCGAGGATGCCGTAGACGTTGCCCTTCTTCGCCGTCTCGTGCTTGCTCAGCCCCGCGAGCGCGAGGACGAACATGATGCCGGCGAAGATGAACGTGGCATTGATGAAGTTATCGAGGTACATGTCAGCCCCTCCTGAACATGGCGAGCATGCGCTGGGTGACCAGGAAGCCGCCGAAGACGTTGATGGAGGCGATCATTACCGCGACGAACGCCAGGGATTTGACGAGCCAGTCGTCGTGGGCCAGCTGCGTCATCGCGCCGACGAGGATGATGCCGGAGACCGCGTTGGTCACGCTCATCAGCGGCGTGTGCAGCGCGTGGGTCACGTTCCACACGACGTAGTAGCCGACGATGCAGGCCAGCGCGAACACGCCGAACAGGGTGACGAACGAGCTGGGCGCGATGGTCAGCAGCGCGATCATCGCGGCCGAACCGCCGCCGACCGCCACCACCTGCGTCCACCAGGGGCGATCCTTCTTGGGGACCACCACCGCCGGCACCTCGGGTTCGGGCTGCGCCGCGGGGACGGCCGAAACCTGGATCGGCGGCGGCGGGAACGTCACCTCGCCCTGGTGCGCGGTGGCCATGGTGCGCACGACCTCGTCCTCGAAGTCGATGACGAGCTGGCCGTCCTTCTCGGGGGTCATGAGCTTCAGCGCGTTGACGAGGTTCGTGGCGTACAGCTGCGACGACTGGCCCGGCAGGCGCGAGGCCATGTCGGTGTAGCCGACGATCGTGACGCCGCCGTCGGTGGTGTACGACTGGCCGGGCTTCGTCAGCTCGCAGTTGCCGCCGCCCTGGGCGGCGAGGTCGACGATCACGGAGCCGGGCTTCATCGTCGTCACCATCTCTGCGGTGATCAGCTTCGGCGAGGGCCGGCCGGGGATGGCCGCCGTCGTGACGATGATGTCGACGTCCCTCGCCTGCTGCGCGTAGAGCTCGGCCGCCTTGGCGGCGTAGTCGTCGCTGGCCTCCTTGGCGTAGCCGTCGGAGCTGACGCCCTGGTCGGCCGAGACGTGGAGGAACTCCGCGCCCATCGACTCGACCTGTTCGGCGGTCTCGGGGCGCACGTCGGTGGCGCGCACGATGGCGCCCAGCGAGTTGGCGGCACCGATGGCCGCGAGCCCGGCGACGCCGGTGCCCGCGACGAGGACCTTCGCCGGCGGCACCTTGCCGGCGGCCGTGACCTGGCCGGTGAAGAACCGGCCGAACGCGTGGGCGGCCTCGACGACGGCCCGGTAGCCGGAGATGTTGGCGAGCGAGCTGAGGGCGTCGAGCGCCTGGGCCCGGGAGGTCCGGGGAACCATGTCCATGCTGAGCGCCGTCACACCGGCCTCAGCGAGCTGTTGTGTCAGCTCCGGGTTCTGCCGCGGAGCGACGAACGTGATCAGTGCGGCGCCGCTGCGGAGCTTGCCGATCTGTGCACCGGTGGGTTCGTTGACCGCGAGGACGATGTCCGACCCCCACGGGTCGTCGACGATGGTGGCGCCCGCCTCCACGTAGGCGGCATCCTCGAACGATGCTAGTTTGCCCGCGCCGGCTTGGAC
>JAAYZP010000204.1 GCA_012514785.1 Propionibacterium sp.
CGAGCGTTTGGCATCGTCCATCGCACCTGCCGACTACTTGATACCCGTGTTCGCGATCCCCGTGGCGATCTGCTTCTGGAAGAACAGGAACGCGATGACCACCGGGACGATGGACACCACGCTCATGGCCAGAATCAGGTTGAACGGCACGGTCTCCTCCGCGTTGAATCGCGCCAGGGCGACGGGCAAGGTGTAGACCCGTTCGCTCTGCGCCACGACCAGCGGCCAGAGGAAGTCGTTCCAGCGCCACATGACCGAGAAGATGGCCACGACGGCGAGCGCCGGCTTGCACAGGGGCAGCACGATGGTGAGGAAGGTGCGGAACTCGCCCGAACCGTCCACCCGCGCGGCCTCGATCAGCTCGTCGGGGATGGTCAGCATGTACTGCCTGAGCAGGAACACGCCCGTCGGCGTCGCCGCCGCCGGGATGATCATGCCCCAGAGCGAGTTGACCAGCCCCAGATCCGCAACCACCTGGTACACCGGGATCAGGATCACCTGCAGCGGGATCATGATGGTGGCCAGCGTGAGCACGAACAGGAAGTTCTTGCCACGGAAGTTGTACTTCGCGAGCGGATAGGCGGCCATCGAGTTGATGACCAGCGTGAGGATCGTCGCGCCCGCCGTCACCAGCACCGAGTTGGTGATGTAGCTGGCGAAGTTGAACCGGCTGAGCGCGCTCGTGTAGTTGTCGAAGGACCACGACTCCGGCAGGATCGGCACCGGCCGCATCGCGAGCTCGGTCGGGGTCTTGAACGATCCCAGCACCGTCCACACGACCGGGATCAGGCAGATCAGCACGAGCGTGACGAGGATCACCACGCGCAGCGCGTCGCTGAGACGCACCTTCTTGCGCCCCAACCCCGTCCAGGTGCGCTGGGCGGGCACGGTCTGCGTACTCATTCGTCGTCCTTTCCTCGGCTGAGCGCCCAGTTGATGATCGTCAGCGTGAACACCACGAAGAACAGGATCACGCCGCCGGCCGCGGCGGTGCCGTAGCGGATCGGCGAGATGAAGCCGTTCTCGTAGATGTACTGCACGATCAGCGTCGTCGCCCCGACGGGGCCGCCGCCGGTGAGCGTCCAGATGAAGTCGAACGCCTGGAACCCGTGGATCGTGCCCAGGATGAGCACGACGAGCGCGCTCGGCTTCAGCAGGGGCAACGTGATGCCCCAGAACTGCTGCCACCCGGTCGCGCCGTCCATCCCGGCCGCCTCGTACAGCGTCGGGTCGATCGCCTGCAGGCCGGCGAGCAGGATCAGCATGTAGAAGCCCAGCTGGGTCCACACGCCGACGAGGATGATCGAGACCATCGCCCACGTGCCGTCGACGAGCCACGGCACCGGGTCGACGCCGAACAGCGCCAGGAACTCGTTCAGCAGGCCACCCTGGCGCTGCAGGATCCAGCCGAACACCAGGCCCACCACGACGGGCGAGACCAGCACGGGCACGAACAGCGACGCCCGGAAAAACGCCTGCCCGCGACGCTGCTGGTTGACCAGCACCGCCACGAACGTGGCCAGCACGAGGCTGATCAGCACGTAGGCGACGGCGTACGTCACCGTCTGCCGCGCCACCTGCCAGAACTCCGAGCTGGTCAGGATGCTCTCGTAGTTGCCGAGCCCCACCCACCGGAACACGCGCCCGTTGGGGGACTCGTAGAGCGAGATGTTCACGCCGTTGATCGCCGGATAGATCGTGAACACGGCGAAGATCGCCATGTTCGGCAGCAGGAACAGGTACGGGGCCAGCCGAAGGCCCCACGGCACCTTGCGGCGTCGTGGGGTCATCGGCTGAGCCTCGGTGGCAATGCTCACCAAGAGCCCATTTCTTCGACGATGCCCTCCACCTCGGGCTGGAGGTCATCCATGGCGGTGGCGAGGTCCTTCTGGCCGGCGACCACCATGTCGAGCTGTCCCGTCAGCGCGGTGCCGGAGGCGCCGAACGCGGGCTGGGCGTTGGCGACGAAGCCCACCTCGGCGGTGCGGTTCAGGTCGGCGATGAAGACGTCCATCGCGGCCTGCGCCTCCGCCGGGTAGCTCACGCCGGCCTCCGCGAGGTCGACGCGCGTGGGCAGGTTGCCGGAGACCGACGCGAAGTGCTCCTGGTTCTCCGTGGAGTTCATGAAGCGGACGAACTCGGCAGCCAGTGCGGGGTTGTCGCTGGCCGACAGCGCGGCCATGAACTTACCGCCCGGGAAACCGCCGCACTCGACGTCGCACGGGTTGGGCGCCACGCCCCAGTCGAAGGTGGCGTTCTCGACGAACTGGCCCACCTGCCACGAGCCCGACAGGTAGATCGGGGTGTCGCTGGCGAGGAAGATCTCGTTGGCGCCCTCGTAGCGGGAGCCGGAGCCGAGCCAGAAGTCGCGCGGCATGGTGTCGTCGGCCATCATGTCGATGAGCGGCTGCAGCGCGCGGACCGCGGCCTCCTTGTCGAGCGCCCACCCGTCGTCGTTCAGCAGGGCGGTGCCGTACTGAGCCAGCACGGTGGCCACGCGGTGGCCCGACTTGTCCATCGCGAACGCGTAGCTGGAGCCGGTGGCCTCCTGCACCTCGTGCGCGGCGGCGAGCATCTCGTCCCACGTCCACGGGTCGTCGGTGGGCGGCAGTTCGACGCCGGCCTCCTCGAACATCTCGAGGTTGACCAGCGGGCCGTTCATCGTGAGGTCGGAGGGGACGGCGATCATCTGGTCGGCGTTGTTGCGCACGGCCATCATCGGGCCCTCGAGGAACTCGTCGGCGAACTCGGCGCCGAGGTAGTCCTCGAGCGGGAGCAGGTCGGCCGCGAACTCACCGAGGCCGGTCAGACGCACCACGTCGGGGGCGTTGCCGCCGGAGAGGCGGGCGTTCAGGCTGGAGATGAGGTCGGCGTAGGCGAGGATCTCGAGCTCGACGGTGACGTCGTACTCGGCCTCGAAGTCGGCGATCAGGTCGCGGGTGGCCTGCTCGTCGGGGCCGTCGGTGAAGTACAGGTAGTTGAGGGTCTCGCCGGCGAACTGGCCTTCCTCCACCGCCGGCGGTTCGGCCGGGGCCTGGGTGCCGTTGTCGGTGTCGTCCGGTTCTTCGATGGTCTCCCCCGGGGCACAGGCGCTGCCGAGCGCGAGTGCGCCCACCGCCAACAATGCCGAAAAGCGGGTGATGTTCCTTCTGAACACGCTAGCCTCCTTGATTGCGTGGAAAGCGACCCGAGCGTCGCACGGGTGCTGTTGTTGGATTATAAACGTTTTCTGTAGGGCGGAATAAGTTGCAGGATGTTGCCCTGGCGTCGGGTTCAGGGCGTAGCCAGCGCGATTTACCCCTTGTGCGGGGGCTGTGTTCGTCGTAATGTTGTGCGGTTCCGGGAGTGGTCGGGAGGCGGGTATGCCGGGTGCGGTCGTGATTGTCGGTGCCGGTCAGGCGGGCATCTCCTGCGCCATGGCGCTGAGGCGTGGCGGCTGGGAGGGCCCGGTCACGCTCGTGGGCCGCGAGCCTCACTTCCCCTATGAGCGGCCGCCGCTGTCCAAGCGTGTACTGATCGCGGAGGTTGGCCCAGAGTCGCTCATCCTCGCCGACGACGACGCCTTGGCGAAGCTCGAGGTCGAGTTCGTGCAGGCCGAGGTGGTGGCAATCGACAGGGAACATCGCCGGGTGCGTCTCTCCGACGGGTCGGAGCGCGACTACGGGCACCTGGTCCTCGCCACTGGCGGCAACCCCCGATATCTCCCCGCCGCTCTACCAGGCGCCGATACCCCTGGCGTGCACGTCATCCGCACCATCGACGACGCCGTCGCCGTGGCCCACCGGCTGGAGACGGTGCGTGACGTCGTCGTCATCGGTGGCGGGTTCATCGGCGTCGAGGCGGCCGCGGCGCTGGCATCCGCCGGCCGAAACGTGGCCGTGCTGGAGGCGGTGCCCTCCCTGCTGGCCCGCGTGGCGCCTGTCGAGTTGGGGGAGTGGGCCACCTCCTACCTCGAGCGCCACGGCGTCACCGTCCGCACCTCGACGATGGCGGCCTCGATCGACACCGACGACGACGGCCGCCTCAGCGGCGTCACCGCCACCGACGGCGCCCGCTACCCGGCCGGGCTCGTCATCGTCGGCATCGGCGCGGTCCCCGAGGTGGCGCTGGCGGAGTCGGCCGGACTGCGCGTCGAGCGGGCGATCGTCGTCGACGACGACCTGCGCACCGACGACCCCGCCATCTTCGCGGTGGGGGACTGCGCCGTGCAGGTGCGCGCGGACGGCACGCAGCACCGCCTCGAGTCCGTCCAGGCGGCGCAGGACCAGGGCCGCCACGTCGCGGGCGTCCTGCTCGGGACCTCCGTTGCCGGCTACCGGGAGGTGCCGTGGTTCTGGAGCGACGTCGGCGAGGCCCGGATCCAGATGGCCGGACGCATCGATCTCGCCACCGACGTCATCCTGCGCGGCGATGTGGCCGACGACGATTTCTCCCTCTTCGGCTTCGACGGCGACACCTTCGTCGGCGTGGCCACGGTCAACCGCAGCCGCGACTACCTTGCCGGACGCATGTTCCTGCGCTCCGGCCGAGAGCTGCAGCGTTCGACGGCGGCTGACGAAGCCGTCGACCTGCGGGCCCTGGCTCGCCGCCCGGTTGACCCCGCGCGGTAGCGTCGGGGACGCCGGATATCCGGAAACACGCACGGCGGAGGGCCCCCATGGACCGCACGCACACCAGCATCGGACTGCTCGCCGACCCCGGCCTGCCCCGGCGCATCGCCGAGCGCGAAGCGGCCCGGCTCCGAGTCGACCTCGAGCGCGACGTCGACCCGTCCGTCGACTGGCGAATCGATGTGAGCGAGCAGACCCTCCCGCTCGACGAACACGGCGAGATCCCGCTCCTCGCGCGCGCGGGCGAATTCAAGCAGCAGGGCGGCTGGGGCATCCTCATCTACCTCACCGACCTGCCGCGGGCCATCGGCGACGAGCCGATGGTCTGCGAACTCAGCACGTCGTCGCGGGCCGCGCTCGTCTCGCTACCGGCGCTCGGGCCGTGGCGCGTCGGCGCGCGTACCCGGAAGTTGCTGGTTCCGCTCGTCGACGGCCTGAACGGCACCGGCGAGCGCCCGAGCGCCGCGCGGACGAGGCAGGCCATCGGGGGCGGCGAGCCGGTGCGCCGCGACGACATCGGCCCCGACGACGTCACCTACATGACGCGCTCCGGCCGATGGAATAGCCTCCGGCTCCTGGCGGGGATGGTGCGCGGCAACCGCCCCGGGCGCCTGCTGGGCGCGCTGGCGAAGTGCATGGCCGCCGCGGTCGCCTCCGGCGCATTCGGCATCTTCTTCGCCACCATCTGGAGCATGGCCGACTCCCTCTCGCCGCTGCGGCTGGCCGTCATCAGCGTCGCCGCGATTGCGCTGCTCACCTTCTGGCTCATCCGAAGCAACGACCTGTGGAGCCGCAGCGGCGCGTCGGTGGTGCCCGGCCGGGTCCTCCTGGACAACGTCGCCACCCTCATCACTGTCACGCTCGCGGTGGTGCTGCTCTACGCGGTCCTCTACCTGGTGCTGCTCGCCGGGGCGGTGCTGATCATCACGACGGAGTACCTCGCCTCCCAGCTCGGCCACGACGTCGACTTCCGCGACTACCTGCAGCTCACCTGGCTCGCCGCCTCCCTCGGCACGGTGGCCGGCGCGCTCGGCTCCACCTTCGACAGCGACCACGCCATCCGCGAGGCGACGTACAGTAGGCGGGAGTACCAGCGTCGGCTGCTCGCGGAGCGTCGCGACGAATGACCGTCCCGCCCGCGCGGGGTGCCGCGGGCGCACGATTTGGGGAAAGTTCACATCTGAGCGTAAAGTATGCCGTCGGTCGTCTCTGCCCGCCGCCTCTTCGTGCCCCGAAGAACACGGCGTGCAGGACGTCGACAGATATCCACCACAAGATTGGGCATAGATCCATGCCCAGTCGCTGATTGAAAAGGTTGCTCGATGAAGGTTCAGCCGAGCGTCAAGAAGATCTGCGACAAGTGCAAGGTTGTACGCCGGCACGGTCGTGTGATGGTGATCTGCTCCAACCCGCGCCATAAGCAGCGCCAGGGCTGACGCAGACCGCCGCGGGAAGGCGCAAGCCCACCGCCGACAACTAAAAGCAACGTGTACGTAAGGGCCGGTTCCGCCGGCCCCCACCCCCGGACGAAGGCCGGGGCCCCGTGGTCGAAGAGTTTCGGCCGGCCAAGGCAGCGGGGATGCGACACGCCACACACCTTCGCAGCTGACTGGAAACCAGCTGAAACCTAACGAAAGGTACCGCCTGATGGCACGCCTCGCTGGTGTTGACCTCCCGCGCGAAAAGCGCCTGGAAGTCGCACTCACCTACATCTTCGGCATCGGAAAGACCCGCGCTGCCGAGACGCTCGCCGCCACCGGAGTCAGCGGCGACACCCGCGTCCACCAACTCACCGAAGACGAGATGGTCAAGCTCCGCGACCACATCGAAGCCCACTACGAAATCGAAGGTGACCTTCGTCGTAGCACCGCTGCCGACATCCGCCGCAAGGTTGAGATCGGCAACTACCAGGGCCGTCGTCACCGCAGCGGTCTCCCGGTCCGCGGCCAGCGCACACGCACCAACGCGCGCTCCCGCAAGGGCCGGAAGAAGGCCGTCGCCGGCAAGAAGAAGACACGCTGATCCTCCGCGGGTCAAGTCGAACCAGAAGACTGTAGGAGAAACAAGAACGTATGGCTACTGCAAGCCGCAAGGGCTCACCGGGCAAGGTGCGCCGCAAGGACAAGAAGACGGTGCTCGCCGGACAGGCGCACATCAAGAGCACCTTCAACAACACCATCATCTCGATCACCGATCCCTCCGGCGCCGTCGTCGCCTGGGCCTCGGCCGGCACCGTCGGCTTCAAGGGATCGCGCAAGTCCACCCCGTTCGCCGCCCAGATGGCAGCCGAGGCCGCAGGCCGTCGCGCCATGGAGCACGGCATGAAGCGGGTCGATGTCTTCGTCAAGGGCCCCGGCTCCGGACGTGAGACCGCCATCCGCTCGTTGAGCGCCGTCGGGCTGGAGGTCGGACCCATCTCCGACGTCACCCCCGTGCCGCACAACGGCTGCCGTCCGCCCAAGCGCCGCCGCGTCTAAGCACGAGAAGAAAAGGATCAGAGAATCATGGCTCGCTACACAGGCCCTCTCACCAAGAAGTCTCGTCGTCTCGGGACTGACCTCGTCGGAGGCGACAAGTCCTTCGAGCGTCGCCCGTACCCCCCGGGTCAGCACGGCCGCGGCCGTACCAAGGACTCCGAGTACTCGCTGCAGCTCAAGGAGAAGCAGAAGGCGCGTTACGCCTACGGCATCCTCGAGAAGCAGTTCCACCGCTACTACGAAGAAGCGGCACGGGTCCAGGGCAAGACGGGTGACAACCTGCTGCAGATCCTGGAATCCCGCCTGGACAACGTCGTGTACCGCGCAGGCTTCGCGGCCA
>JAAYZP010000205.1 GCA_012514785.1 Propionibacterium sp.
CCGGGAAAAATGCCTTCCATTCGCGGAGATTCGCGGGAAAGAAAATCCAGAGCCACGAAAAACACAAAAATGCACGAAAAGCTGCTCTGGCGCGGCATCCCTTATTGTGGTTTTTCGTGCCCTTTCGTGGCCATTACCCCCCCAGGAAGAACTCCGGGCATCGCTCACCCCAGATTTCCGAATCCAGATTTCCGCTTGACAATGTTCCCATATTTTGCGAAACTCGCCTCGTTTCATCCAGATGTTTTAGTCGTAGGTTTGCGGCCAGATCTCTGGTGAAGCAGGAAGGTGTGGTTTTGGGTTTCCGTGCCTTGTCGTCCCTTTTTTGTGCGCCGGAATTCCAGCCGCCGCAAAGATGACGGAGCGGAAGATCGATCGAAATTGACAGCGGAGTTCTAGAAATGAATGACAAAATGGATCGCACGGGCAAGTGGCTGTGCGCGGGGATGCTGGGTCTGGCCTTGACGACGACGGCCGCGCGGGGCGATTCCGCCGCCGGCTTCTTCCGCGCCGAGGCACCCTCGAACGGGACCGTCCTCGTGTCCATGCCCTTCCACCCCTTCGCGGAAGGCCGCCTCGACGACGTGCTGCGCGGCACCCTCGCGCCCGGCTCCATCCTCGGCGAAGGCGCCGACGGCGATGGACTCGATGACTTCCAGGAGTTTCGCATCGCCCACACCAACCCCCTCGTCGTCGACATCGATGGCGCCGCCCCCGTCCAGGTCGGCGATGCCGTCGCCGGCTCCCTCGCCACCGCCACCAGCGGCTCCTGGGGCGTCGACGGCGACACGCTCTTCGCCCGGGAACGCGCCGGCTCCGCGACCTACACCCTGACCGTGCCGACCCCCGCCCCCAGCGCCCTGGCCCTCACCGTGGGCATCGCCGGGTTTGTCCGGATGGAGCTGGCCAAGTTCGGCGGCGAGGTCGCCGCCGCGCGGGAGGCGCTCCCGTCCACGGGCGACGAGAGCCGGTTCATGCGTTCGCGGCTGGATCGCCTGGGCAAGTTGACGGGGCGCATGAAGACCGTGCTGTCGAGCCCGGCGGTTCGTCTGCTGGCGGGATTGGCCCGATAGGAGGTTGGATGCGCAAGACGATCGAAGCGGACGAGCCTTGGTGGAAGCTGGACCTTCAGGAGGTCTGGGCCTACCGCCATCTCGTCTTCCTGTTCTCCGGCCGCTCGCTGGCGACCATGTACAAGCAGTCCATTCTGGGGCGGGCCTGGTTCGTGATCCAGCCGGTCGTCACGGCGGGGATGTTCTACCTGGTCTTCGGACTTCTGATGCGCGTGCCCACGGGGGGGATGCCGTACCTGCTCTTCTACATGAGCGGCATGGTGCTCTGGTATTTGTTCACGAACGTGTTCACGCAGACGGCGACGAGCCTCTCGGGCAACGTCAACCTCTACGGGAAGATCTACTTCCCGCGTTTGGTGCTGCCGCTTTCCTACGTGGCGAGCGGGCTGGTGCTCTTCGGGCTGAACCTCGTCGTCCTGGTGGCGTTCTGGATCCTCTTCCGGCTGCGGGGCGCGCCGCTGGCGGTCCGGCCCGGGATCCTGCTCATGCCGCTGGCGGTGGCGCAGGTGGTAGCCACGGGGCTGGGCTTCGGCCTGTGCGTCGCCGCCGCGACGGTCCGCTTCCGAGACGCCAAGTTCCTGCTGCCGACGCTGGTGCAGTTCTGGATGTTCGCCACGCCGATCTTCTATTCGACCTCGCAGGTGTCGCCCGCGGTCCGAAAGCTCGTCTGGCTCAATCCAATGGCCATGCCGGTCGAGTTCTTCCGCCATGGCCTCTCCGGCATGAATCCGGTCGGCCTCGAGGCAATGCTGCCCGCGGTGCTGGTGACGGCCGTCGTCCTCGTGGCGGGGTTGTTCTGGTTCAATCGCGCCCAGCGTGATTTCATCGACATTGTATGAAGTGACGGGCATGCGAGGCGAGACATCCATTTCGATCGAGGGCGTGTCCAAGCGGTACCAGCTTGGCTCCGTCGCCCGTCTGAACCTCCCGGCCGCCGTGTCGCGGTGGCTGGGCCGGCGCCCCGCCGAGCCGGCGGCCCGGCTCGACGTGCCTCTCGACGAACGCGAGTTCTGGGCGCTTCGCGACGTGTCGATGACGATCGGCGCGGGGGAGTCCGTCGCCTTCATCGGCGCGAACGGCGCCGGCAAGTCCACGATGCTCAAAATCCTCTCCCGCATCACGCCGCCGACGCGCGGCCGGGTCGAGATCAACGGCCGGGTGGGCACGATGCTGGAGGTGGGGACGGGGTTCCATCCCGAGCTCACCGGGCGCGACAACGTCTTCCTGAACGGGGCGATCCTGGGGATGAGCCGCCGGGAAATCGAATCCAAGTTCGACGCGATCGTGGAGTTCTCAGGCGTCGGGCGCTTTCTGGACACGCCGGTCAAGCGGTACTCCTCCGGCATGTACGTGCGGCTGGCCTTCGCCGTCGCCTCCCACCTGGAGCCGGACGTCCTGATCGTGGACGAAGTGCTCGCGGTCGGCGACGCGGCGTTCCAGCGCAAGTGCATCGAGCGGATGAAGACCATCGCGCGAGCCGGCGACGTCACGGTGCTCTTCGTCAGCCACAGCCTCGCCAACGTGAAGATGCTCTGCGGCCGCTGCGTCTGGTTCGACTCGGGCCAGGTGCGGATGGACGGCGAAACCGAGGCGGTCGCCGACGCCTACCTCCAGGCGCAGAGCGTCTGGAAGGTCGAGGCGCCGATCCACGAGCGGACAGACCGCAAGGGAGACGGACGGTGGCGCGCGGAGCACGCCGAGATGCGCTACGACGAACCGGCCGGGCGCTGGATCTTCCAGCTCGACTACGCCGCCGAGGCGGCGGAAGTCGAGGAGCCAGCGCTGGTGGTGGGCATCCACCGCTCGGGGGTGCCGGGGGATTGCGCGACCGTGCTCGATTCCCGCTGCATGGGCGGGCTTCCGGCCCGGATCCCGGGACGGGGACGGATCCACGTCCTCCTGCCCCGCGACGTCGCCTTCGCCCCCGGCGAGTATTTTTGCGATCTGACGTGCATGGCGGGCAACGGCGTGGTCGGCAACTACGCGTTTTCCGACCAGTTGAAAGCGGCGTTTTCCTTCAAGGTCGGTCCGGGGGCGGTCTTCGGCTGGGACCGGCTTCCGCTGACCAGCGCCGTCATGCATGTGCGCCAGGACTGGACCGTGGAGGAGCGAGCATGACCGCGCGCGTGTCCGTCGTCGTTCCGATTTTCAACGCCTCGAAAACCGTGCGGGAGAGCCTCGCCTCGCTGCAGGCGCAGACGCTTCGGGATCTGGAGATCCTCTGCGTCGACGACGGCTCCACGGACGATTCCGCCGCCGTGGTGGAGGCGATCGCCGCGGAGGATCCGCGAATCTCGCTGATCCGGCTCGAACGCAACTGCGGCACCCATGTCGCCCGCAAGACCGGCGTGTCCCGATCCACCGGGGAATATCTGCTCTTCCTGGATCCCGACGACGCCTACCTGCCGGATGCCTGCGAAGTGCTCTGCGCGGAGATGGCTCGCGGCGGCCACGACATCCTGCGCTTCGACTTCGACGTGCACGCCCAGGGCGAGCTGCCGGCCGAGCGGCGCGACTGGTTTGCGCGCAACCGCTGCCGCGGCGACGTCCGGGTCGGCAACCGGGCGATCCTCTCCACCTTCTTCTCGGGCCGCGGCGGCATGCTCACCCTCCTCGACCGGATCTACCGCGGGGACGTCTGCCGGCGGGCGTTTGCGCGGACGGAGGACGTCCACCTGACGTATGCGGAGGACTTGTACGAGTGCTTCGCCGTGGCGGCCCACGCCCATCGCTACGGCGAAATCCGCCGCCCCCTCTACCGCTACAACCTCTCCGCCGGCATCACGTCCTGGCAGAACCAGTCGGGCGCGACCCTCGCCAAGACGGTCGACGTCTTCTTCGCCGGGCTCGTCAAGCGCGCGCGCTCCTACGCCGCGCTCAAACGCCTGGCGACGACGTTCGGCGCGGAGGGCGATCCCGACTTCTATCGCGATCTCGTCGAGCGCGAGCGCGCGCATCTGCTGGTCGGCGTGATCCTGGGCGAGTGCAAGCGCTTTCTCCTCCAGACCGGGCAGGTGCCGGGACGGCATTTCGGCGAAAGCCTCGGCGCGGTCTTCGACGTGCTCGACGCGGAGGACGCGGGCTTTCTGCGCACGGTGACGCTCGCCCAATGGGCCGGGGCGGATCTGCGCCAGAGCGCGCAGGCGCGCCGCCGCGTCGTCCGAATGGCCACTCTCGTCGCGAGTCCTTTTCTCTGGTTTGGAAATCTGGCCGGCATCGGGCGCCGCCAAGGTCTGCGGGCCATGCTCCTTTCCGCGCTCTTCAAGCCCTGGAATCCGGCCGTCGTCGAGGAGCCGTGGAACGCCGCCGTCTTCCAATACGCGCGTTTCCGGCAGGGGCGGCTCGAGGTCGAGGGTTTCGTGGCTCCGGTTTCGCTATCGCCCGCGAGGACCTTGGAATTCAGCATCATCGGGTCGAATGGCATCGCCGTGTTGTCCGAAACGCTGGCGCTTGTCGAGCTCCGCCATGACGGCGCGGTGCGTCGGGGCTACCGGTTCCGCTTCGAGTTCGGCTCCCGGTTCCCTCCGGACGCCTACCGCTGTCAGGCCGTCGCGGAAGGCGTGGCGTTTCCGCTCGTCATGCATCTGGGGCCGAACTTCCCCATTCCCCGGGGTTATCGCCACGCCGCCTTCACGATGCCGGACGGGCTTCAACTCCGGCGCCTGGCCGACGGGCGCTTCGCCGTTGCGCGCCATGCCGCCGCCAGCCGGTTCAAGCAGGAGCTGCGCTTCTGCCTGGAGCTGCTGCGAGGCCGGACTTCCGAAGAGTGGACGGCCGTCGCGCTGCGCATGGCGGTGCGGGTGTGGCGGCGGTGCTCGACGCGGCGGCACTGGATCTTCTCGGACAAGCTCGACAACCCCTTCGACTCCGCCTACGCCACGGCGCACGCGCTCGTCTCGATGCCCGATCCAGGGCCGGGGCGGCCCCGCGCGCACTATCTCGTCGCCCGCGACCGTCCGGTGGCTCGCCAACTTGCGCCCGGCATCGAGCCGGTGCGCCATCTGTCCCTCCGGCATGCCTTCCTGCATCTCGCGGCGGAGGCGAACATCACCTCCGAGGACGGCTATTCGCCCTTTGGAAAGGCCACGGATCTGTATCGGGACTTGCTCGGGCGGCAGGTGCGCGTGTGGAGCGGCCACGGCATCATCCACCACGACCTGACCGCGCTGTACGGCAAGGATCGCCAGAACTTCTCGCTCATGGCCGCCGGCGCCGCCCGCGAACGGGACTATCTGCTTGGCGGGACCTGGGGCTACGACGAGGACGAAGTCGTGCTCACCGGGCTCTCGCGCTGGGATTTCCGCGAGAGCGAGCCCGCGGGGAAAATCTACTTCATCTTCACCTGGCGGGCGGATCTGGTGGCCGGAGCCGATCCCCGGACCCGGGAGCGGATCTACGACGAACGCTTCGCGGACTCGGAATTCCGCCGGCGGCTCGAGGCGCTGCTCTCGGACCACTCGCTGCTCGACGCGGCGAAGGCGGGCGGCTATTCCCTCCACTTCCTGCCCCATCCGCTCGTGCGCCCCGCGCTGCGCTATTTCTCCTTCCCGCCGGAAGTCCGCGTCGAGACCGAGGACACGCCCTACGAGTCGATCTACCGCGAGGCCTCGCTGCTCGTCACGGACTACTCCTCCGTGGCGATGGACATGGCCTATCTCGGCAAGCCGGTGGTGTACTATCAGTTCGACCGCGAGGCGTTCTACGCCCATCAGGGCTACACCCCGAGCTTCTACCTCTGGGAGGAGGACGGCTTCGGGGAGGTCTGCAAGGACCATGGCGACGTCGTGGCGAGCGTGATCCGCCACCTGAACGGCGGCTGCACGCGGCCGCCGCGCTACGAGGCCCGCGCCCAGGCCTTCTTCCCGCCGCGGGACAAGCGCAACGGCTTCCGCACATGCGAAGCGGTGCAGGCCAAGCTCAAGCAGTGGGGATGCGACGCCCATGAATGAAATGCCGGCCATAAAAGAGGAGAGGAGGCCCCGTCGTCCGGGGTAGCGATTCGCCATGCTGTTCACCTCGCCCTTGTTTCTCTTCACGTTTCTGCCGCTGACGCTGCTCGCCTACTACGGCCCGCTTCGCCGGAGCCGGCCTTTGCAGAACCTGCTGCTCCTGCTGGTCAGCCTCGTCTTCTACGGCTACGGCGAGCCGGAGTTCATCAAGATCCTGATCGCCTCCGTGTTCGTCAACTGGGCGGCGGGCTGGGTCGTCGGCTCGCATGCCCGGTTCCGTCGGCTCGCGATGTGGGGCGCCGTGGCCGCCAACGTGGGACTGCTGTTCTA
>JAAYZP010000206.1 GCA_012514785.1 Propionibacterium sp.
CGCCGTGACGACGCTCCCCGTCGAGGTGCCACCGCGGAACCCCGTGGACACGGATGCGGTCGAAGCGCTGACCGAACGCCTGGCGCTCGGCGGCTCGCTCAAGCGGCTCGCGGAGGCCCTATCGGTCGGCGTGGAGTAGGTAGAGCGCGGATCTGGCGAGCAGGTTGGCGCCGAGGTTGCCCGCGCGGTGCGCCTTGCCGCGCTCGTCGAGCGGGATGCGGCGGTCGATCTGGAAGCCCATCGTCCGGAACAGCGGCTCCAGGTCCTTGATCGACGTGTAGTGCAGGTTCGGCGTGTCGAACCACTCGAACGGCAGGTCCTTCGAGATCGGCATCCGCCCGCGCAGGAGGCGCAGCCGGTTGCGCCACAGCGCGAAGTTGGGCATCGAGACCACCGCATGGATCGCGATCCGCCGGATCTGCTCGAGCACCTCCATCGGCTTGTGGACGGCCTGCAGCGTGCGGGACAGGATCACGACGTCGTACGAGTCGTCGGCGAACTCGTCGAGCTGGGAGTCGATGTCCAGCTCGATGACGCTGACGCCGCTGCGGATCGCACGGAGCACCTGGTCCGGCTCGATCTCGACGCCGGTGCCCGTGCAGCCCTTGTCCATGAGGCGACGCAGCAGCTCGCCGTCGCCGCAGCCCAGGTCCAGGACGCGGGACCGCTCGGGCACCAGCTGCGTGATGAGTTCGTAGTCGGCGCGGGCGTTCATCGTCGCTCCCATGCGCGGTCCAGGAACGCGTGGATCGTCGCGTGGTACGGCTCGAGCTCCAGCAGGAAGGAGTCGTGCCCCCAGGGCGACTGGACCTCCCGGAACGTGGTGGGCACGCCGGCACCCTCCAGATGGCGGACGATGCGTCGCGAGTCCTTCGTGGAGTAGCGCCAGTCGGAGTCGAAGCTCATCACGAGCGTGTTGACGGGGTCGGCGACCAGCGCGTCGAGCGCGCCCTCGTCCGCGAACGCGTCGTAGTAGTCCATCGCGCGTGAGAGGTAGAGGTAGCTGAGTGCGTCGAAGCGCGAGAGGAAGCGCTGTCCCTGGTATTCGAGGTAGCTCTCCACCGCGAAGTCGACCCCGAAGTTGCGCGAGAGCTCCTGGCGCTGCGCCTGGCGGCCGAACTTCTCCGCGAACGCCGCGTCCGAGAGGTAGGTGATGTGCGCCATCATCCTGGCCACCGACAGGCCGCGGTCCGGGGAGGCGCCGTGCTCGTGGAAGCGCCCCCCGTGGAACTGCGAGTCGCGCATGATCGCGTGCCTGCCCACGGCCGAGAAGGCAATGTTCTGGGCCGTGAGCCGCGACGACGCCGCCACGATGACGGCGTTGTCGATCTCCTCGGGGTGCGTCAGCGCCCAGTCGAGCACCTGCATGCCGCCCAGCGAGCCGCCGACGGCCGCCGCCCAGCCGGCGATGCCCAGGTGCTGCCCGAGGCGGCGGTGCACGGTCACGAAGTCCGCGATGCTGAGCAGCGGGAAGTCGAGTGCGTAGCGACGGCCGGTCTCCGGGTCGATCGACGACGGTCCGGTGGTGCCGCTGCAGCCGCCCAGCAGGTTGGAGGAGACGACGAACCAGCGATTCGTGTCGATGGGTTTGCCCGGGCCGATCAGGTTGTCCCACCAGCCCGGCCGGTCCGCGCCCTCGTGATAGCCCGCGGCGTGCGCGTCGCCGGTGAGCGCGTGACAGATGTAGACG
>JAAYZP010000026.1 GCA_012514785.1 Propionibacterium sp.
CGAGGGTGCCACCGCCTACCCGAGCTTCTCGATCTCCCCGTCCTCGCAGGTCACCCTCGGTGCGGCAAGGACCTACTCCATCACGTGTCCCACCTGCGCCAGCGTCGAGTGGGACCTCGACGGCGACGGTGCCTTCGACGACGCCACCGGGGCGAGCGTGGAGCACGCGTTCACCGAGCCGGGCCGCGTCGTCATCGGGGCCCGCGGCACGGACGAGCACGGCAGGGCCGCCGTCGCGTTCGTGCAGTTCAACGTCAGCTTCAGCAACAGCCCACCCGTCCACGGCACGCCGACGCCGTCGACGGGCCGGGTCGTGGACGTGCTGATCGGCGAGAGCCAGGAGTTCACCGTCACACCGAGCGACCCCAACGGCGACGAGCTCACCACCTCGTGGACCATCAGCGGCCAGGCTGCGGCCACCGGCACCGTCGCGACCTTCACCGCCGACGCCGCCGCTGCGGGCCGCGCGCACCTCGTCGAAGCGAACACCGACGACGGCCGCGGCCTCTCGGTGACCACCCGCTGGGTGGTGCAGCCCCGGCACCCCGACACGGACGGCGACGGCTGGGACGACAACGTCGACTGCGCCCCGGAGGATCCCGCGGTGCATCCGGGCGCCACCGAGATCCCCGGCAACGGCATCGACGACGACTGCAACCCGGCCACGCCGGACACGCCCGAGCCTGTGGCGAGCTTCGAGTTCGACCCCTCGCCCGCGATCCTCGACGAGGAGGTCACCTTCACCTCCACCGCGACGCACCCGAGCGGCCCGTTCACCTCGTGGGCCTGGGACTTCGACGGCGACGGCGCCACCGACGCCACCGGCGAGGTCGTCACACACACCTTCAGCATGGCAGGGGACGCCGCGGTCAGCCTGACCGTCGTCGACGCCGAGGACGAATCCCTCAGCGCGACCCGCACCGTCACCGTGACGGACCGCCCCGTGGCCGCGTTCACCCACTCCCCCGACCCCGTCGTGGTGGGCAACCCCGTCTCGTTCACGGACGCGTCCACCGACGACGACGGCATCGCATCCTGGGAGTGGGACTTCGACCACGACGGCGTCACCTTCACCGTCGACTCGACCGAACAGCACCCCACCCACGTGTTCGAGACCGGCACGACCGTCGCGCTGCGCGTCACCGACACGCTGGGCGCGAGCGCCGTCGTGACGCACGACGTCGCCGCCTCCGGGCCTCCGGTCGCGGCGTTCAGCCCCCTGCCGGAGACCGGCCTGGGCGACGTCGCCCGCGTCGAGCACGGCGGCAGCGCCGTCCTCTGGAGCAGCCAGTCGAACACCAACACCGGGGCCGTCGAGATGATCGACACGGACTACCCCGCAGGGGAGACCGGCTGGTCCACCGGCAGCGGGCTCGTCACCGACCAGTGGGCGGTGCTGGACCTGGGCACCACCTGGCAGGTGGAAGCCATCGGCATCCAACCGACGACGAGCACGAGCCAGCGGCCCCGTGAGGTGAGCTTTGGCCTGTCGCGCACGGGCACCAGCAACTTCCGCACCGTCGCCGAGGCCGAACTCGAGAGCAACTCGACCCTCCAGGTGATCACACTGGCCCAGCCCTCCACCGGCCGCTGGCTGCGCTACGACGCGCACAACAACCGCGGCGGCTCGACCACCACGACGCTCCGGCTCCAGGCGCTGACCGGCCAGGTCGGCAGCGGGGAGATCCAGTTCACCGACCGCTCCACCGACCCGGACGGCGACATCGCCACCTGGGCGTGGGACTTCGGCGACGGCACCACCTCCACCGAGCAGCACCCGAGCCACACCTACGCCGCACCCGGCGACTACACCGTCACGCTCACCGTCACCGACGGCGACGACAACACCGCCACCAGCAGGCTGCTGCAGCGCGTGGTGCCGGACGTCCCGGCCCCCACCTTCACCTTCCCCGACGAGATCCTCGAGGGCACCGGTGCGCGGTTCCAGGACACGACGCCGGAGGCCCTGACTGGTCGGGCCATCGTGGGCCGGGTCTGGGAGTGGGGCGACGGCGTGACCACGAACAATTCGCTCGCGACGAACCGCAGCTTCCCCGACAACGGGACATTCGAGGTGACGCTGCGGCTCACCGACTCGTTCGGCATGGTCACGGAGACCACCAGGGAGGTCGTCGTCGCCAACCGGCCGCCGACGGCCAACGCCGGCTCGTCGTTCACGTCCTACGTCGCGCCCCTGCCCTCCGGCGGCCACGGCGCCGTCTGGACGAACAACGCCTCGGTGAGCGACCCCAGCACGGTCGACCGGCTGACCCTGCACTGCGAATGGGACTTCGACGACGGCAGCGACAACGTCGAGATCGAGAACTGCGCGAACGCGAACGTCCGCATCCCGCACACCTATGGCGTCGGCGAGTACACGCCCCGGCTGACCGTCACCGACAAGGACGGCGCCGCAACGAGCAGCACCACGACGGTCACCGTCGAGAAGGCGCCCACCTACCTCACCGTCTACCCCGTGCCCGGCACCGCCGGCAGCGGCTCCGTGCAGGTGCAGGCGAAGCTGTGGGAGTCGGTGCGGTTCCGGCCCGTGGCCGACGCCTCGCTCACGATCACGCTGGGCGGCGAGAGCCGCACCGCGACCACCAACGCCGACGGCGAGGTGACGCTCACCCTCCCGTTCGCCACCGACCGGGCACTGGGAGCGGCGTTCGCGGGCAACGAGATGTACCTGGCGACGACCACGTCGGCCGAGATCCCGGCCGTGCAGCTGCCGCCGGGTGACGTCATCTTCACCATCGACGAGTCCGGCAGCATGGGCGGCGTCCAGCAGCGGATCCGCGACAACGTCGTGCGCATCGCCAACCAGCTCTCGGACAGCCTCGACTACCGCATCGGCGTCATGGGCTTCGGCGGCGGATTCCCCGCCTTCGAGGGCCGGCCCGGCTACCTGCCGCGCATCATCGTGCCGCCCACCTCGGACCTCGACGAGGTGGCCGCCGCGGCGGCTGACCTCCGCGTCAGCGGCGGCACCGAGCCCGGCATCAACGCCGTCATCGACGCGGTCGCGCCCGAGGTGGGGCTGAGACCCGCCGTGGGCAAGTGCGTGGTCCTCGTCGGCGACGAGCCCACCCAGCAGTACCAGGCCACGCCCGCGGACGCCGCGCAGGCACTCGCGGACAGCGGCGCGATCCTGTTCTCCATCGTCAACATCGCCCCCAACACGCAGGCCTACCAGGACCTCGCGGTGAACAGCGGCGGTGCCGTGTTCGCGATCCAGGAGTTCGCCAACGATCCCGAGCCGGTGTTGAACGCGCTGATCACGACGTGTGCCGAGGCGCTCACCGAGCGGCCCGACCTCGTCGTCACGATCGATGACGGCGTCGCCGAGCTCCACCCGGGCGAGGAAACCACCTACGACGTCACCGTCACCAACGTCGGCGGTGTCGACGCCAGCGGCGTCGAGCTGACCGTGGCGCTGCCCGACGGCGTCAGCTTCGTCGCGGCCGACGGCAGCGGCACCCACGACGCGGGCATCGTCTCGTGGCCGCTGTTCGACGTCGAGACCACGGCCCCGGCCACACGGAGCGTGACGGTGCGCGTCGAGGACGAAACCGACCTCGACGCCGAACTGCTCGCCACCGCACGCGCCTTCGACGACGGCGCGAACGGCGCCGATCTGACGCCGGCCAACAACGTGGACTCCGACACGAACACCGTCGTGGCTCCCCCTGTGACCACGGGCACGCTGCGCGTGGTCACCACGGTGGTCAACGACGACGGCGGCATCGCCACTCCGGCCGACTTCACCGTCGGGATCACGGGCGACGGCGGCGTCGCCGCGAGTGACCCCGGCGACGGCGCCGGCACCGAGCACACGCTGGAGGCGGGCGACTACGCCGTGACCAGCACCGCGCTGCCCGGCTACACCACCACATTCGGCGACGACTGCTCCGACGGCACCACCACCGTGGCGGCCGGCGGGAGCGCCACGTGCACCATCACGCACGACGACAAGGCGGAACCCATCCCGGACCCCGAACGCGGCACGCTGCGGGTGGTCACCGTCGTGACGAACGACGACGGCGGCACCGCCTCGCCCGCGGACTTCACGGTCACCGTCGGCGACGCCGGCGGCGTGATCTCCACCGACGGCGGGGACGCCTCGGGCACGTCGCACACGCTCGACGTCGGCGACTACGCCGTCACGAGCACGGGGCTGCCCGGCTACGCCACGACGTTCACCGAGGGCTGCGCCGTGGGCGGCGCCGTCACCGTCCCGGCCGACGGCAGCGTCACCTGCGTCATCACGCACGACGACCAGCCCGGCAGCCTGGTGGTCGAGCTGACCATTGTCGACGGCGGGGATGCCGTGCCATCCGA
>JAAYZP010000207.1 GCA_012514785.1 Propionibacterium sp.
ACAACCGCATCCTGCTGCAGGTCACCATGGAGGACGCCGCAGCGGCTGACCGCATGTTCTCGATCCTGATGGGCGAGGACGTCGAGCAGCGACGCACTTTCATCCAGCGCAACGCCCGCGACGTGCGCTTCCTGGACATTTAAGGACTCGACTACAACTATGGCTGACGAAGAAACTCCCGAAGAAGCGCTGAACGACGACATCCAGGCCGCCGGCCACGGACGCGTCGACGCCGTCGACCTCGAGGACGAGATCCAGAAGTCGTACCTCGACTACGCGATGAGCGTCATCGTCGGGCGTGCGCTGCCCGACGTGCGCGACGGCCTCAAGCCGGTGCACCGCCGCGTGCTCTACGCCATGTGGGACGGCGGCTACCGCCCCGACCGCGGCTGGAACAAGTGCTCGCGCATCGTGGGTGAGGTCATGGGCCTCTACCACCCGCACGGCGACACCGCGATCTACGACGCCCTCGTGCGCCTCGCGCAGCCGTGGGCCATGCGTCACACGCTCGTCGCCGGTCAGGGCAACTTCGGTTCCCAGGGCAATGACAAGGCCGCGGCCATGCGGTACACGGAGGCCAAGATGGCCCCGCTCGCGGCCGAGATGGTGCGCGAGATCGACCAGAACACCGTCGACTTCAAGCCCAACTACGACAACCGCGAGATGGAGCCGGCCGTGCTCCCGGCGCGGTTCCCCAACCTGCTGGTTAACGGCTCGACGGGTATCGCCGTCGGCATGGCCACCAACATCCCGTCGCACAACCTGCGTGAGGTCGGCGCGGCCGCCCAGTGGGCGCTCGAGAATCCCGACGCCACGCCCGAGGAACTGCTCGAGGCCGCCATGGCCCGCGTCCAGGGGCCGGACTTCCCCGGCGGCGCGCAGATCGTCGGCCGTCAGGGCATCGAGGACGCGTACCGCACCGGTCGCGGTTCCGTCGTGATGCGGGCGGTCATCGACATCGAGGAGGACAACAAGGGCCGCAACACCCTCGTCGTCACCGAGCTGCCGTACATGACCAACCCCGACACGCTCGCGCAGCGCATCGCCGACCTCGTCAACGCCGGCAAGCTCACCGGCATCGCCGACATCCGCGACGACTCCTCGGCCCGCACCGGCCAGCGGCTCGTGATCGTGCTCAAGCGCGACGCCCAGCCGCGCGTCGTGATGAACAACCTGTACAAGCACACCGCGCTGCAGGACTCGTTCGGCTGCAACATGCTGGCCATCGTCGACGACGTGCCCCGCACCCTGCGTCTCGACCAGTTCATCTCGCTGTGGGTCAAGCACCAGCTTGAGGTCATCCGTCGGCGCACCCAGATCCAGCTCGACGACGCCGAGAAGCGCGCCCACATCTTCCGCGGCCTGGTGAAGGCGCTCGACGCGCTCGACGAGGTCATCGCGCTCATCCGCCGCTCGCCGAACTCCGACGAGGCGCGCACCGGCCTGATGCGGCTGCTCGACATCGACCAGCTCCAGGCCAACGCCATCCTCGACATGCAGCTGCGCAAGCTGGCCGCGCTCGAACGGCAGGAGACGATCGACCGCCTCGAAGCCCTCGAGCTGAAGATCGCCGACCTGAAGGACATCCTCGCCAACGAGACGCGCCAGCGTTCCATCATCTCGACCGAGCTGGCCGAGATCGTCGAGAAGTACGGCGACGAGCGACGCACCCGCATCATCCCCGCCGAGGGCGACTTCTCCGAGGAAGACTTCATCCCGGACGAGGACGTCATCATCACGATCACGCACGGCGGCTACGTCAAGCGCACGCGGGCCGACCTCTACCGCGCCCAGAAGCGCGGCGGCCGGGGCGTGCGCGGCGCGTCGCTGCGGGCCGACGACGAGGTGCAGCACCTGTTCACCGCCACCAACCACGAGTGGCTGCTGTTCTTCACCAACTTCGGCCGCGTCTACCGGATCAAGGCCTGGCAACTGCCGGAGGCGAGCCGGGACGCGAAGGGCAGCCACGTCGTCGGGCTGTTGACGTTCCTGCCCGACGAGCGGATCGCGCAGGTGCTCACGCTGCGCTCCTACGAGGACGAGCCGTACCTGCTGCTAGCGACGAAGAAGGGGCTCGTGAAGAAGACCGCACTGACGGCGTACGACTCGCCGCGCCAGGCCGGCGTGATCGCGATCAACTTCCGCGACGAGGACGACGAGCTGATCGGCGCGCAGGTCTGCTCGGCAGACGACGACGTGCTGCTGATCTCCCGCAAGGGCCAGGCGATCCGCTTCCAGGCCTCCGACGAGCAGCTCCGCCCGATGGGGCGCGCGACGTCCGGTGTGACCGGGATGCGGTTCCGTGAGGTGGGTGGCGTCTCCGACGAGCTGCTCAGCCTCTCCGTGCTGCCCGAGGGCGGCGAGGAGGACGAGCGCTATGTGTTCACCGTCACCGACGGCGGCTACGCGAAGCGCACCAAGGTGAGCGAATACCGTCGCCAGGGTCGCGGCGGGCTCGGCATCAAGGCGATGAAGCTCGTCGAGGACCGGGGCGAGTTGGTGGGCGGCATCGTCGTCGAGGAGTCCGACGAGGTCATCGCGATCAAGGTCTCCGGCCAGATCACCCGCTCGTCGGTGGTGGAGGTGCCCGCGAAGGGCCGCGACACTATGGGGGTGAAGTTCGTCGGCGTGCGCGGCGACGACACCGTGAGCGTCATCGCGCTCTACCCCGAGGCGGAGCAGGACGAGCCCGAAGCCGAGGCGACGGAAGACGTCGCACAGGATACTGTTGGACTCTCGGACGACGATGGCGAGGAGGAAGCCAATGAGTGACGCGCCACGTTGGCCCGGTAGCGACGGGTCCACAGGGCTCGACTTCTCACGCTCGGACAAGCCGACGCCGTCGGACGACGATTCCTCGGCGCCCGCCGACGTCGACGGGGCGTCGTCGGGTGAGGAGACGCGGCACATCCCGAAGGCCGAGCCCGAAACGAGCAGCCGCCCCGAGTACAGCTTCGGTTCCACGCCGTCGCCGCAGTCCCGGTCGCAGAACGCCGACGACTGGGAGTTGGACGGCATCACGCGGTCCAGGTCGTCGTCGCTGGACGCCACGATCGAGAACATCACCGCGCCTGCGTCCGTGCCGACGCCGTCGCGTGCCGCCCGCGCCGACGACAGCGCGCCGACGGTGGGCTCGTCGGCCCCCGCGCGGCCGGCTCGTCGCACGCGCAAGGCCCGGCTGCGCCTGAACCGCATCGACCCGTGGTCGGTGATGAAGACGTCGTTCCTGTTCTCGATCGCGTTCTTCGTGATGCTGGTGGCAGGCATCGCGGTGCTGTGGTCGGTGTTCGCCGGCTCCGACACGATGACCTACATCAACGACTTCGTGAACCGCATCATGGCCGACGACCAAGGCGGGGTGCAGTTCGACATCGCCCACTACCTCGGCTGGGAGCGCGTGATCGGGCTCACCGCAGTGCTGGCGGCGATCAACGTCGTGATCTTCACGGCCGTGGCCACGCTCTTCGCGTTCCTGTACAATCTGTCGGCGGTCATCATGGGTGGGCTTGAGGTCACGCTGGCGGAGGACTGAGCCACGTCGTGATTTACCACAGGTAAGCCCGGAAGCCTGCCTCCGTGCGCGGTTTACCTCTGGTAAAGCGTGACTACCTCCCGCCGCTCAAGAAACCTCCCGTGCGCGGGAGGTTTCTTGCGTTGAGGGAGGTCGATCGGTCCAGCCCCTGTCCGACGACGCGCCTCAGAGCCTCCGGGTCGACGGCGACGCGCCAGTCCCAGCGCACTACCCAATAGCCGATCCCGCGGATCCCGCCCTCGCGCCGTTTCTCGGCCATGATGACGTCGTCGGCGCTCTGACCCGGACGAAGTAGCGCGCCGTACTTCGACTTGCCGTCCACCTCGCCCACGAGGCCGTGCTCGGGCCAGCAGAAGTCCACGCGGGCGATGAACTCGCCGTCCGGGTCGAACAGTTCGCGCTGCAACTCGGGTGGTGGGAGACCGGCCAGGGCCATGTTGTACCTGCTCACCGACTCGGCGGGGGACTCGCTGAGCGGGTCGGCGAAGGCCAGCACCTTCTTGGCCTTCCGGCGACCGTTCAGCCGCGGGTGGAGATCGAGGATGTCGACGACGTCATCTCGGCTGTGCCCGAGCCGCAGTGCGGCGTCCGCGGCGACGACACCCCACTCGGGCCGCTCGGTGCGCGCCAGGTCGGCGACGGTGCGGGCCGGAGAGGTCACGCGCGTGCCGTCGAGCACCGCGATCTCGTCTTCCGTCAGCCTCGTGTTGCGCACGTGCAACTGCGCACTGCGCGACGAGTGGCCCGCTGTGACGCGCGTCATGGTCACATGGTCGAGGGCGTCCCTCCGCACCGGGAGGTCGTGCCATAGGGCCGCTGACGTGTGGCTCAACACGTTGCTGTGATGTACGAGCGGGAGGGTGGCGGCGATGAGGGCCAGGTGTCGGGCCGATTCGTCGTCAGGGAGCCCGCGCGCGTACATGCTGCGTCGGAGCCGGGTGAGTTCACCGGTGGTGCGCAGGGCGGCGATGTCGGATGTCGACAGGCCCAGGCCTCGGAGTTCGGCGGTGGAAATCGGGTTGGTGGTGGACATGCAACGATCCCAGCGCACGCACGGCGCGTGTCGCTGGGATCGAGCGAGTCCGTGGATAACTTTCTCGGATCAGGCCCAGTTATCCACAGCTGGTCACTGGGCCGCGGTCTGGTGCGCCGAGCGGGGGAGCGGCGAGGTCGAGACCTTGTCGTCGGAGCGCTTCTTGCCGATCAGCTTGTCGACGAGCATGGCGATCGCGCCGTCGCCGGTGACGTTCGTGGCCGTGCCGAAGGAGTCGATCGCGATGTAGGTGGCGATCATCAGCGCCTGCTGGGTGGGGTCGAAGCCGAGCTGGGTCTGCATGAGGCCGAGCGCGGTCATCACCGCACCGCCGGGCACACCCGGTGCGGCGATCATGAACACGCCCAGCATCAGGATGAAGCCGAGGATCGTCATCGGCACGATCTCCATGCCGTAGAGCATCATGATCGCGAGCGTGAAACAGGTGAGCTTGATCGTCGAGCCGGCGAGGTGGATCGTCGCAGACAGCGGGATCACGAACGACGCCACCGGTTGGCTGACGCCCATCTTGATCGCCTGGCGCAGGGTGACCGGGATCGACGCCGCCGACGACGACGTGCCGAGCGCGGTGGCGTAGGCCGGCAGCATGGTGCCGAGCATCTTGAACGGGTTCCGCTTCGAGACCGCACCCGCGACGCCGTACTGGAGGATGAGCATGACCCAGGTCAGGCTGAACACGAACACGACGACGCCCAGGAACGTCGCGATGATCGTGAAGACCTGCCCGCTCTGCGCCATGTTGAGGAAGATGCCGAAGATGTACAGCGGCAGCAGCGGGATGAGGATCTTGGCGATGACGAGGTTGATGATGTCGCGGAACTCGGTGGCGCCGCGCAGGATGACATCGCCCTTGATCGCCGTGAGCGCCACGCCGATGATGAAGGCGAACACGAGCGCGCTCATCACGCCGAACAGCGGCGGCATCTCGATCACGAAGTAGGCCTCGAGCAGCGACTCCTCGGGGTTCGCGAGCGACTGCGCGCCGCCCTCCGGCAGCACCCGCGGCAGCACGAGCATCGACGTGCCCCAACCCAGCAGTCCGGCGATGATCGTCGACGTGTACGCGATGGCCGCGGTGATCGCCAGCCAGCGGCCCGCACCCTTGCCGAGCTCCGCGATCGCGGGGGCGATGAGGCCGAGGATGATCAGCGGGATGATGAAGTTCAGGAACTCGCCGAACAGGCCGTTGAACGTGACGAAGACGCGGGTGAGCCAGTCCGGCAGGAACTGGCCCAGCACGACGCCGAGCACGATGGCGACGACGATCTGGGGGAGCAGTCCGAAGTTGCGCTTCTTGGGGGCGGTTTGAGTCATGGGGAGAATGTAACCCTTGTATCAGTATTTCCCGCATTGGTGCCGAGTCTTGCACCGGCAACTGATCACCTCACGCCGGCAACATTGCCGCCCATCGTGACAACACGTGCTCCAGCCGGCCGTGCAGGCGGGTGGTGGCCAGGGCGTCTCCGCGGGTGGCGCCGTCGTTGACGATGATGATCGGCTTGCCGTCGCGGGCAGCCCGACGGCAGAACCGCAGACCGCTCATCACCGTCAGGCTCGAGCCCAGCACGAGCAGCGCGTCGGCACGCTCCAGCATGGCGAAGGCGGCGTCGACGATGGGGCGTCGCGTGTTCTCGCCGAAGAACACGACGTCGGGTTTCAACGTCCCGCCACACGCGCGGCAGGCCGGGTAGCGGAAGTCCTCGGTGCGGTCGACCTCGGCGTCGCCGTCGGGTGCGGAGACGGCCTCCTCCTCCAGGAAGGCCATCCGCGCGGCAAACGACGGGTTCAGCGACAGGAAGCGGGTCTGCAACCAGTGGCGGCAGAGGGTGGCGCTGCAACTGAGGCAGCGGACGTGGTCGAGGCGGCCGTGCAGGTCGATCACGCGCGATGAGCCGGCGCTCTGGTGGAGGCGGTCGACGTTCTGGGTGACGACGCCGACGACGTCCAGCGGGCCGTCGAGGGCTGCGAGCGAGGCGTGGGTGAGCCCCGGGCGCGCCTGCTTGAACCAACGCCAGCCGGCGGTGCTCCGCGCCCAGTAACGGCGGCGGCTGAGGTCCGAGCCCAGGAACTCCGACAGCAGCATCGGCGAGCGCGGGACCGCGTCGGGGCCGCGGTAGTCGGGCAGCCCGGACCCGGTGGACATGCCGGCCCCGGTGAGGACCATGGTGCGACGACGCCGCAGCACCTCCAGCGCGGCGGCGAGTTCGTCGTCGGAGGAAGCGAGGCCGAAGCCGCCCGTGCCAGGGCCCCAGTCGGGGGCCGACTTCAGCGCCACCTCGTCGTCGGCGGTGCGGAACCAGCCGCCGACGTCGGCGGTTTTGGGCACGGTCACGGACGTTCCTCTCGCTGGGGTCACGAACCACCGTACCCGGGCCGGCCAGCAGTAGCCTTGGACCGATGAGGAACCCACTGCAGCGAGTGCGCCGCTTGATCGGCGAGACGGTCCGGGCGAAGGTTGCCGGCGGTGATGCCGAGGAGCGCGCCGAGCGGATCTGGGGTGCGCCCGGTGAACGCTGGCACTCCTCGGACGACGTGATCTCCCACGTCAACGGTGACGTGTCCATGTACGTGGGTGGCATCGCGGCGTTGCTCCTGCAGACGTTGCACCCGGCGGCGATGGCGGGCGTTGCGGGGCACTCGGGCTACCGCTCCGACCCGTGGGGCAGGCTGCAGCGCACCGCGGAGTTCATCGCCCTCACCACTTTCGGCACCGTCGACGACGCCGAGGCGCTCATCGAGAAGGTGAAGGCCATCCACCTGCGCGTGCGAGGGAAGACCGACACTGGCGAGCCGTACCGTGCGTCCGACCCGCACCTGCTCGAGTGGGTGCACGACGCGGAGACGTGGTCGTTCCTCACCGCCTTCCGGCACTTCGGGTTCCGCAGGCTCGGCGACGAGGAGGCCGACGAGTACGTCGCGCAGGCGGCGCCGGTGGGGGAGATGTTGGGCGCGGAGGATCTTCCGCGGACTCTGCGCGGGTTGGAGGCGTCGATCGCGAACTACTTCCCCGAGTTGCGGCTCTCGCCGGAGGCGAGGGACACCGTCGCGTTCATCCTCTGGACGCCACCGGTGCCCGGGGTTGCGAAGCTCGGCTACTGGATGCTCGCCGCCGGTGCCGTCGCGATCCTGCCCACCTGGGCGAGGCGGCAGCTGGGACTGCCGGTGGGGCGCTGGTTCGATGTCCTCGTCGGCCTGCCGTCGGGGAAATTGGCGACGGTGATCGTGCGATGGGCGATGGCGTCGGTCCGTCGACGGCCCGACGACGAGCCGGCGGCAGGCTGATGCGCAGACGTGACGGTGCGCAGGTGGGCGTTTTATCCCCGCGAACGCCTTCCCGGGCCTTTTTTCGCGCCTCAAGCGCGTTCGCGGGGATAAAACGCCCACTCGGGCCTTGCAAGTCACCCCGAGGGTCTGGTTTGCGACTCCCGATGGTCCTGCGCTAGAGTTACGCGTCGGTGAAGGAGCCTATAGCTCAGTCGGTTAGAGCGCTGCCCTGATAAGGCAGAGGTCGGTGGTTCAAGTCCACCTAGGCTCACCACTCCTTCACGCACCTCCCCGCAACCATCACGATTGCGCATCACTGCCGCGTCCACCATGGCTGCATCCAACCCTCCGGGCCTATGGTTCCATCACACGATGCGATCGGCGTCGACGCACCCGGAGGAGGACCCATGAACACGCAGTCCAGGAGCTGGCTCAGAGTAGTCTCCGCGCTGTTCCTCACACTCATGCTCGCGGCCTGTTCCGCGGGCTCCTCCGACATGGGCGGCGCCCCCGCCATGGACGGCGGCGCCGCGCCCGAGATGGGGCGAGCGTTGCCGGAGGAGGGTGGCGTCACCGACGAGGCGGGCGACGGCGACCGCATGGTCATCCGGTCCAAGACGCTCCGTCTCGAGGTAGGGAGCACCTCCGACGCCGTCGGCACCATCCGCGAAGTGGCCGGCAAGCACTCGGGCGGTGTCACCGGCATGCAGGTCGCCACCGACACCGGCGAATGGATCTATCACTACGACGAGAACGGATACCCCGTCGGCGACGGCGCCGCGCTGCGCGGCTGGGTCACGGTCCGCGTCCCCACCGCCGACTTCGAGGCCTTCGTCGACGAGGTCTCCGCCATCGGCACCATCAAGTTCCAGTCCGAAGCCTCCGACGACGTCACCCAGGAGCACGTCGACCTCTCCGCGCGACTCGAGAACCTGCGCGCCCAGGAAGCGCGGCTGCGCGAGTTCTTCGAGGCGGCCGACGACGTCGAGGACATGCTCGCCATCGAGAAGGAGTTGGGAAGGGTGCGTGGCGACATCGAGTCGCTCGACGCGCAGGTCACCTTCCTCGAGCGGCAGGCGGCGATGGCGACGGTGACCGTCGAGCTGGTCGAGCCGCGTGAGGTGGTGCGCCCCGACGGCGAATCGTGGGGCTTCGTCGACGCCATCACCGACGGCGTCCGCGGGGCCGCAGGTGTGCTCACCGGCATCATCACCTTCGTGATCGCCACGGCACCCATCTGGATCGCTGCGCTCATCCTGTTCTTCCCGATCCGGGCCCTCGTGCGACGCCGCAGGGCTCGCGCGCACGAGCTGCACGAGCCGCGCGAACCGATGTCACCCCGCACTCCGCCCGGCGACAACGATTGAGTTGGCACTCCTAACAGTTAGACTGGCTACATGAGTGACGAACTCCATGCAGCCGACCGAACAGCCGAAAAACTCGCAGGCACCGAGGGTGGCTTCCCCGAACAGGAGCAGACCCCACCGGGCCTCACCTCCGAGATGAACCCCCTGCCCGACCACGGCGAGGAAACGTGGGTCGGGCGCGGGCGCCTGAAGGGTCTCAAAGCCCTCGTCACAGGAGGCGACTCCGGCATCGGGCGCGCCGTCGCCATCGCGTTCGCCCGCGAGGGTGCCGACGTCGCGATCAACTACCTCGACGCGGAGCAGTCCGACGCCGAGGACACCGCCACCTGGATCGAGAAGGCCGGCGTCAAGGCCGCGCTGATCCCCGGCGACCTCTCCGACGAGGCGACCGCCCGCAAGGTCGTCGACGACGCCGCCGAACAACTCGGCGGCATCAACATCCTCGTCAACAACGCCGGCGCCCAGTGGGCCCGCCGCGAGCACGGCCTCGAGGACGTGAAGACCGAGGAGATGGACCAGATCTTCAAGGTCAACCTCTACGCGCTCTTCTGGGTCACCCAGCAGGCCCTCAAGTACCTGGCCAAGCACGACAGCATCATCAACGTCAGCTCCATCCAGGCCTACGACCCCTCCGTCGCCCTGCTGGACTACGCGACGACGAAGGCCGCGATCAACAACTTCACCGCCAACCTCGCCGCCGAACTCGGCGAGAAGGGCATCCGCGTCAACGCCGTAGCGCCCGGCCCCATCTGGACACCCCTCCAGCCCGCCACCAAGCCCGGCGAGTCGATGCCGAAGTTCGGCAGCGACACCCCGCTCGGCCGCGCCGGCCAGCCGTCCGAGCTCGCGGGCGCCTTCGTGTACCTCGCGAGTCCGGCCGAGGCGTCATACGTCACCGGCACCGTGATCGGCGTCACCGGCGGCAAGCCCGTCTTCTGACGCCGGGGGGGAACGTCCTAGTCCGACAACAGTTCCAGCACCGCCTTCTCCAGCCCGCCCTGGCGGGAGTTGGCGGTGCTATAGCGTTTCCGAGCCGCGGTCCCGATCGTCGATCCGGACTCGTAGGCGTC
>JAAYZP010000208.1 GCA_012514785.1 Propionibacterium sp.
GCCCGGCTGCCTCGAGTTCGCGGAACAGGGTGGGGCGCTGGCGGAAGTCGTCGATCGATTCGGGCCCGTTGTCCCAACTGAGCGCGTTGACGACGGCGTCGACGGTGGGCTCGTAGAAGCTGTAGCCGACCACGCCGTGCCCGCCCGGAGTGGTGCCGCAGCCGAGGCTGGTCAGCGACGTGGCGGTGGTGGACGGCACGGAGCAGGTCAGCTGTGCCCGCGGCCACGACGCGAGGCGCTCGGCGTCGTCGGCGTAGGCTTCGAGCTGCTCCAGGCCGAGGCCGTCGACGAGCACGACCACGTAGCGTCGGGCGCGTGGCAGGTCGAGGATCGGGACGTCGCCGTCGAGCCGGGCGACGATGCTCGGGATGACGTCGCTGAGCGCCCCGCCGTCGTAGCGGGGCAGGACGAAGTCGCTCACGCCACCGCTCCCTGCAGCAGGGTGCCGAACTCGACGAGCTTGCCGGTGTTGGCCGACCCGTCGGCGTCGCGGCTCATGCGCAGGACGTAGTCGTCGGCGGCCGCGATGCCCGTGTAGCCGTGGTCGGCATCGCACGTGGGGTCGTCGCAGCTGGCGGGCGCAACCTCCAGCCGACGCGTCGCTCCCCAGATGACGGTGAGCCACGCCTCCGCGAGCCCCGGCGACTTCGCCGCCGGATCCGCGACCGACTGCGTGAGCATCACCGAGTCGATCGAGGTGAGACGCACGAGCTCCGTGGTGACGATCGCGCGGCCGTGTTCGCCCTCGTCGGCGTGGCAGATGATCAGCGCGTCCTCCAACAGCACCAGCACGGTGATGTGGCGGTGCACCTCGTGGCCCGAGAAGGTGGCTTCGTGGTGCACGACGTAGCTGCGGATGCCGCGGCGTCCCACCGCCCCTGCGAGCGCCTGGCTCACCAGATGGGGATAGAACCCACAATCGGCGATTTCTTCCAGGAGTTCGGCGGGGAGGACACGCGAGAGGTCGGGGTGGATAGTCACGGACCTCATCATAGGCGCTGATGCGTTTGGCTCGGTCAGGCGTTAGGTTGGTGCGCATGCGTAACCGACCGTTCTTCGGCGCCCGTGTGGAAGATCGACTGAAGAAGGTGATCAACCGCCTGCTGAGACGCCGCGGTTGGCAGGAGTCGGTGCGCCCCTACATCGGCTACGGCAACCAGGAGCAGATCCGGGTGCTGGCCCGCGTCATGTTGCAGCCCTCCAAGCACCTCGGGATCATGCAGGCCGCGCACGCGATGCTGTACCGCCGCGGGTGGCGCAACTTCGTGGCGATCAGCAAGGTGGACGCCGGCGCGACGATCCGGATCGGGGAGACGAGCGTCCCCGTGCGGGCCGACCGTGGCGGCTATATCGACGTGCGGATCAAGAACCCCGGGCTGGCGCCCGGCTGGCACAACGTCACCATCCAGGGCGACGCCGGAGCCTCAGCCGTCGCGCCCGTGCAGATCATCAGCGACGACGTCGGCTTCGGCATCGTCTCGGACATCGACGACACCATCCTGTCGACGTTGCTCCCCCGGCCCTTCCTCGCGGCGTGGAACTCGTTCGTGATCACCGAGCAGGCCCGCCAGTCAATCCCGGGGATGGCCCGCTGGTACCAGCAGCTGCTCGCCGCCCACCCCGGCGCGCCCATCATCTTCGTCTCCACCGGGGCCTACAACACGTTCCCCATGATCCGCCGCTTCCAGAAGCGTCACGGGTTCCCGCGCGGCTCGATGCTGCTGACCGACTGGGGCCCCACGAACACGGGCTGGTTCCGCAGCGGCCCCGACCACAAACGCGTGGCGCTGCGCGAGCTGGCCCGAGACCTCCCGAACATCCGCTGGCTGCTCGTCGGCGACGACGGGCAGCACGATCCGAGCCTCTACGCCGAGTTCGCGGAGCTGCAACCCGAC
>JAAYZP010000209.1 GCA_012514785.1 Propionibacterium sp.
CACGAGCGGCACTCGCCGCAGGGCGTCGACGTCGGGCCCTGTTCGCAGTTGAGGCAGCGGGCGAGGATGCGCGCCGAGGTGGTCTTGCCGCAGCCTCGCGGCCCGGAGAACAGGTAGGCGTGGCCGACCCGGTTGTTGGCGAGCGCGCGCTGGAGTGGCACGGTGACGTGGTCCTGGCCGATGACCTCGGCGAACGTGTCCGGCCGGTAGCGACGGTAGAGCGCCAGCTGCGGCTCCGGGATGTCCGCGCGCGGGGCGCCGCCGAGCTTGGAGGGCATGGGCGCCACCTCCCGCGGCGCCGCGACCTCGTCGTCACCGAAGAGATCGGGGCCGTCCTGGGTTACCGGCTCCTCGAACAGGGAGAACTCGTCCTCGTCTTCCACGCGACCCACCCTATTGCACCCATCCGACAGGCCCCACCGTGAGCCTGGAATCATTCGTGCCCGGAAAAAGTAAAGGGCTCCCCGCGCACCCGGAAGAGCTCACTTACCCTTGCTGCCTTCCGACCCTGGGGGAGTTGGGCGAGATACCGCCGCGCGAGGAACCTCGGTCAAGTGTAGCCGATCGGACAATGCGATGCCGAACGCCCGGCCCGCGTCCGTGGGTCAGAGCCAACCCATCCCGGTGAGCACCAGCATCCAGCCGCTCAGGGTGACGAAGGACAGCACGGTGGAGAGCATCATGGTCGCGGTGGCGACGTCGGCCTCGCCGTAGGGCTCGGCCAGCGCGGGCAGGATCGAGAACGGAGGCAGCGCGCAGGTCAGCACGGCGGCGGCGCGGAGCTCGTTCGGTAGGTCGGGCAGCCCGACGGCGGCGTAGATCCCGAGCAGCCCGATGGCGACCGCCGGCATCACGACGAGCTTGCCCGCCACGCCCATGACGATGTCGGAGACGGCACCCTTGACGTCGAGCCCGACGAGCATGCCGCCGACGCTGAACAGCGCGACACCGGTGGACGCCTGGGCCAGGAGTCCCGTGCTGCGCTCGACCACCGTCGGGAGTTCGATGCCGAGAGAGTTGAGCAGCAGCGCCAGGATGATCGCGATCACCATCGGGTGCGTCACCACACCCTTGACGGTCTCGAGGAGCCGCTGGACGACGGTGCCCTCCCCCGCGGCGTGCCCGATCAGGAACAGCGCGAGCGGGATGATGAGGATGTTGTCCACCAGCATCGCCATGCCGACGGCGATGCCCGCCCAGTCGGCGAAGAGGATGAGGAAGATGGGCAGTCCGATGAAGCCGTTGTTGGTGCCGCCCATACCGAGCCCCATGATGGCGGCGCGCAGCGCGCCCCGGCCCATGATGCGTCGATAGATCTGCGCGATCGCGAACATCACCATCGCGGCACCCGCGTAGGTGAGCAGGAACGTCGGCTGGAAGATGTCGGTGGCTGGCCTGCCGTAGATGTTGACGAAAATCAGCACGGGCAGCGCGATCTTGACGACGAACGTCGAGAACACCGACATGTCGGCGCGCCGGAACAGGCCGAAACGGGTCAGCAGGAAGCCGAGGGTCACGACGATGAAGATGGGGCCCGTCGCCGACAGCACGCTGAGCAAAGAGGTTCCTCCTGCGGTCACTTTCCCACCTTTGCCTGCGGCTGGCCAACGAGGTCCACTTGTTGCCGTGGGACGCGCCGGACCCCGCAGCCCTTCCCCGGCTTTGGCGCAATTCGGGCTCCTCGGGTAATGTCCTCCAGTGGAGGATTCGCCTAGAGGCCTATGGCGCTCGCTTGGAAAGCGGGTTGGGTTCACGCCCTCACGAGTTCGAATCTCGTATCCTCCGCTCGGAATCGGGCCCTGACCAACCGGCAGGGCCCGATTCCTTCTTGCCGGTCCGACTCGAAGGCGGTGCGCGTGCCCGAACATCGACGGCGCTCCCTGCTCGCCGGCCTACTGAAGGTGGGCTTCATCGGCTTCGGCGGCGGTAGCGCGCTGATCCCCGTGATCCAGGACGAGGTCGTCGACCGCCGGGGCCTGCTCAGCCGCGAGCAGTACACCCGGCACACCATCGTCGCGAACATAACGCCCGGCGCGCTCCCCGTGAAGCTCGGCGCGGCCGCGGGCGTCACGCTCGGCGGCTGGAAGCTCGCGCTGGCCGCCGCGCTCGCCGTGACCATTCCCGGCGTCCTCGGGACGCTGCTGCTCATCGCGCTGGCCCAGTGGCTGGGCGAGGGCGCGGTGCGTGTGGTGAGTTACGCGTCGGTGGGGATCACGGCCTTCATCATCGTGCTGCTGCTGGGCTACATCATCAAGGTGCATGCCGGCGCCGGGCACCGGCTGTGGCGCTACGTCGTCATCACCGCGCTGGCTTCGCTGGCGACGGGGGCGGGCTCGATCATCACGGTCCTCGGGCGCCTCGTCGGGCTCGAGCTCGCGGTGGACCCGCCGCGGATCAGTGCGGTGACGCTGATCCTGGTCTCGCTGGGCATCATCGTCGGATGGTCGTTGGCGACGCGGAGCACGTGGCCGCCGAAGGATCCCGATGCGCCGCGGCTGTCCGTGCGACCCTCGCTGGTCGCCTCCGCCGGGTTCCTCGTCATGACGGCGGTGGGCGTCGTCGCCATGGTGCTGCTGCTGGGAGTCGGCGGTTTGCAGCTGGGTTCGCTGCTGGGTCTCAGCTCAGTGACGTCGTTCGGCGGCGGCGAGGCGTACATCGGCGTCGCCGACGGCTACTTCGTCGAGCCGGGCCACGTCGACCGCGGCGTCTTCTACACCCAGCTCATCCCGGTGGCCAACGCCATGCCGGGGCCGATCCTCGCGAAGGTGGCCTCCGGGATCGGGTTCATCGCCGGGGCCGAGCACAGCGGGCTGGTCGCGTGGCTGGCGGCGGCGTCCGCGATGCTGATCGTCGTGGGCGCGTGCGCGGCGCTCGCGATGCCGGTGCTGGGCACCTACGAGCGGCTGCGCCACAACCCCATCGTCGTCAACATCGGCAACTACATCCTGCCGGTGATCTGCGGCCTGCTGGTCTCCGTGTCGGCGACGATGCTGCTCGTCTCCGCGGAGGTCGGCGAGGGCGCCGGCGCGAACCCGACGGTGCTGCTCTGGCTCCTGCTGGGCGCGATCGCGGGCATGGCGGTGCTGCACCTGAGGAAGTTGATCCCGGACCTGCTGATGCTGGGCGTCGGCGGCGCGATCTCGCTCGCGGTGCTGCTGCTGATCTGAGGGGCCCCTGCTGGTTGAGCAGCGAGCGCCGACCCAGGGCAGGGACCACGTCCCAGCGGCAGCTGAGGGAGGTTTCGACCATCGCCAGCTCCTCCGTCGCGGCACGAACTCAGGAACCGCCCTCGCGGGTTCGTTCCTCACCCGCGAGCTCAGGGACCGCCAGCCGCAGGGCTCACGCCCGGCGGCTGCTCAGACTAGTGGAGGTCTCCGGCGGCGGCGAGGAGCTCGCCGGACTGCAGCAGGTGCACCGCGACCTCGATCGCCGGCGCCAGGAAGCGGTCCGGGCCGGGACCCTCGACGTGCTCGCGCAGCACCTTGATCACGCGCTGCGCCGGCTCGGAGGGCTGGAGCGGTGCGCGCATGTCGATCGCGCGGGCCGCGGCCAGCAGCTCGATGGCGAGCACGCGTCGCAGGTTGTCCACCGAAGTGCGCAGCTTCCGGGCCGCATGCCAACCCAACGAGACGTGGTCCTCCTGCATCGCCGAGCTCGGGATCGAGTCCGCCGAGGCGGGCACCGCCAGCCGCTTCATCTCCGCGACGAGCCCCGCCTGGGTGTACTGCGCGATCATCACGCCCGAGTCGACGCCGGGGTCGTCGGCGAGGAACGGCGGCAGCCCGTGCGAACGCGACTTGTCCAGCATCCGGTCCGTGCGCCGCTCGGCGATGCTCGCCAGGTCGGCCGCGACGATGGCGAGGAAGTCCAGCACATACGCCACCGGAGCGCCGTGGAAGTTGCCGTTGGAGGTAACCCTGCCGTCGCGCAACACCACCGGGTTGTCGATCGCCGACGCCAGCTCGCGGTCGGCGACCGTCCTCGCGTGCGCGATCGTGTCCCGCACGCCGCCGGCCACCTGCGGAGCGCACCGGATCGAGTACGCGTCCTGGACGCGCGAACCCTCGGCCATCACGTCGGCGACGATCCCGGAGCCGGCGAGCAGGGAAAAGATGTTCGCGGCCGAAGCCACCTGGCCCGGGTGCGGGCGGAGCGGCCCGTGCAGCTCGGGTGAGAAGACGGTGTCGCGGCCGCGCAACGCCTGCACCGTCAGCGACGTGGAGAGATCCGCGACCTTCGCCAGCACGTCGAGGTCGGCCAGCGCGAGCACCAGCATGCCGAGCATCCCGTCGGTGCCGTTGATGAGCGCGAGCCCCTCCTTCTCGGCGAGTTCGATGGGCGCGATGTTGGCCTCCGCGAGCAGGTCCAGCACCGGCCGCTCCTCCCCGAGTCGGTCCCGGGCCCTGCCCTCCCCCATCAGCACGAGGGCGGCGTGCGACAGCGGGGCGAGGTCGCCGGAGCAGCCCAGCGAGCCGTACTCGTGGACGATCGGCGTGATGCCGGCGTTCAGCAGCATGACCATCGTGTCGAGCACGACGGGGCGCACCCCGGTGTAGCCGCTCGCGAGCGTGCGTGCGCGCAGGAACATCATCGCGCGCACCACCTCCCGCTCCACCTCGGGGCCGGTACCCGCGGCGTGCGAACGGATCAGCGAGCGCTGCAACTGGGCGCGACGCTCGGGCGGGATCGCGGTATCCGCGAGCGCGCCGAAGCCGGTGGAGATGCCGTAGACGGGCGTGTCGCCGTGGGCGAGGTCGTCGATGTGGGCGCGCACGGACTCGAGCTCGGCGCGCACGTCACGCGACACCTCGACCCGCTCCTCCTGGCGGGCGACGGCGATCACGTCGGCGGCGGTGACGCCGGAGAGCTTCAGGGTGACGGTCATGGGACTCCTAGGCAATGCGGGCCCCGGCTCGCCACACCTGGTGGGTGAGCGGCATGCCGGGGCGGTAGGCGAGGTGGATGGCGGCGGGGGCGTCGAGGACGTGGAGGTCGGCGCGGGCCCCGACCCGCAGGGTGCCGACGTCGGTGCGGCGCAGCGCGAACGCCCCGCCGAGCGTTGCGGCGCGCAGCGCCTCCTCCAGCGTGAGGTGCTGCTGGAGGACGGCGGTGCCGACGCAGAAATTCATGGACGACGTGTAGCTGGTGCCGGGGTTGCAGTTGCTGGCGATGGCGACGTTGGCCCCCGCGTCGAGCAGGCGGCGGGCCGGCGCGAACGGCATGCGGGTGGAGAGGTCGCAGGCGGGCAGGATCGTCGCGACCGTCGGGGACGCGGCGAGGGCCTCGATGTCGGCGTCGGCAAGGAAGTTGACGTGGTCGACGCTCGCCGCGCCCATTTCGACGGCGAGCTGCACCCCGCCGGACTCGCCCAGCTGGTTGCCGTGCACGCGCAGCCCGAGCCCGGCGGCGCGCCCGGCCTCGAGGACGCGGCGCGACTGCTCGGGGTCGAACGCACCCTCCTCGCAGAACACGTCGATCCAGCTCACGTGCGGGCGGACGGCCTCCAGCATGTCGCCCACGACGAGGTCGACGTAGTCGTCGGCGTCCCAGCCCGCGGGTACGAGGTGCGCGCCGAGGTAGCTGACCTCATCGACGAGCTCGGCCGCGATCCGGGCGGATCGGGCCTCGTCGTCGACAGTGAGGCCGTAACCGGTCTTCGTCTCCAGCGTGGTGGTGCCGCCGCGCTGCGCCTCGCGGACGCGGGCGGCGACGAGCTCGCGGAGTCGTGCGTCGGATGCGGCGCGCGTGGCGTCGGTGGTGACGGCGATGCCGCCGGCGGCGTAGCTCTGGCCCGCCATCCGGGCCTCGAACTCGGCCGAGCGATCGCCGTCGAAGACGAGGTGGCTGTGGGAGTCGACCCAGCCGGGCAGCACCGCGCGACCCTCGAGCCCGACGCGGTCGTCAGCCTCAGGCGCGTCGGCGGCGGCCCCGTACCAGGCCACGCGGGCGTCGTCGACGACGAGCGCCGCGTCGCGCAGGACGGAGGTGCCGGCCTCCGAATCGAAGACCCAGAGCTCACCGATGTCGGTGAACAGCGTGCTCACTTCTTACAGCTCCTTCAGTCGCGGATGGTGGGGGTCATGGGGATGCGCACGTCGCGTTCCTCCGCGACCTCCGCCGCCCGACGATACCCCGCATCGACGTGCCGGAAGACGCCCATCGCGGGATCGTTGGTGAGCAGCGCCTCGAGCTTCGCCTCTGCGAGC
>JAAYZP010000210.1 GCA_012514785.1 Propionibacterium sp.
AAGCTCCAGGACCGTCTCGTGCTGGAGGAGGCGGTCGCCGCCGTGCCCTCCCTGCGGCTGGCGGAGGGCGCCGACATCGGCTTCCGCGAGAACCTGTCGTTCCGCGTCCCCACGTCCGTCCCCGTCACCTGGGAGTCCTGACATGAGCGAGAACCTCTTCATCCGCTTCTTCGACGAGGCCGGCCCCGCCACCGTGGACGACCTCGGCGGCAAGTGCGCGTCGCTGGTGAACCTCACCGGCGCCGGGATGCCCGTGCCCCCCGGATTCGCCGTCAACACCGCCGCGTACACCGCCTTCGTCGAGATGACAGGCCTGGCCGACGACATCGACCGGCTGATGGCCGACCTCGATGCCGAGGACGTCGCCGTCGTCGACGAGGTGTCCGCGAAGATCCGCGAGGCCTTCCTCAGCCGCGAGGTGCCCGAGGCGATCGCGGCCGAGTTCGACCGGGCCTACACCGCCCTGCAGTCCCGCTTCTCCGAGGAGCAGCCGGTGGCCGTGCGCTCCTCCGCCACCGCCGAGGACCTGCCCGACGCCAGCTTCGCCGGCCAGCAGGACACCTACCTGTGGCTGCGCGGACGCGACGCGGTAGCGGAGCACATCCGCCGCTGCTGGGCCTCGCTGTACACCTCGCGGGCGATCGTCTACCGCCTCGCCAACGGCATCCCCGACGAGGGACTGTCGATGGCCGTCGCGGTGCAGAAGATGGTCGACGCCCGCGCCGCCGGCGTCGCCATGACCATCGACCCCTCCAACGGCGACCGATCCACGATCGTCATCGACGCGGCCTGGGGGCTCGGCGAGTCCGTGGTCTCCGGCACCGTCACCCCCGACAACCTCCACATCGACAAGGTGCTGCTGACCATCTCCGAGGAGCAGATCGGCGACAAGCACATCGAGATGGTCCCGGATGCCGCCTCCCAGAGCGTGATCGAGCGCGAGGTGGATGCCGAGCGCCGGAGCATCCGCTGCCTGAGCGATGCCGAGGTGACCGCGGTCGCCGCCATCGCCAAGCGCGCCGAGAAGCACTTCGGCAGCCCGCAGGACATCGAATGGGCCATCGACCGCACTCTGCCCGACGGCGAGAACCTGCTGCTCCTGCAGTCCCGGCCCGAGACCGTCTGGTCGACCAAGACCCCCGACAAGACGCCGACCAGCACAGGCTTCGGCATCGCCAGCATCACCCAGTCCCTCATGACCCAGATCGGCCGCTGAGCCGCCCACCCGAACAGAGGACCCAGACATGTCAGAGACGACCGCTGTCGCGCCCACCCCGACCACCGGGCGCAACTCCTTCCCCAGCCCCTACGAGCAGGCCCCTCCGGCCGGCGCCGAAGGCTGGAAGGACCTGTACTCCTACAGCCTGGTGTTCCAGGACGACCGCCGGGAGGTGGAGGAGGCCAAGTTCTGGTTCTGCGACAGCCAGCACTGGCCGACCGTCACCAAGCCGTTCGAGACGATCGGCTTCGAGTTCGCCGTCGGCTGCCTCGGGCAGTACAACGCCCGCCAGCTCCTGATCCCCACCGCCAACGGCATCGAGTACCGCATCCACAACGGCTACGTCTTCATGTCGCCCGTCGCCGTGGATCCCGCGCACATCGAGGCGCGCGTGCCCGAGTTCATGCAGCGCGCCGGCCACTACTTCGAGAACTGGGACTCGCTCCTGGAGAACTGGCACACAAAGCTGCGCGGCACGATCGACGAGATCGAGGGGCTCGACTTCACGGCTCTCCCCGACATGATCCCGATCGACGACGTGCTCGGCGGCAAGGGCACCGGCCCCGCCACGGAGCTCCTCGAGAACTACGACCGGCTGATCTCGCTGGCCTACCGCGCCTGGCAGTACCACTTCGAGTTCCTGAACCTCGGCTACGTCGCGTACCTGGACCTCTTCATGTTCTGCAAGCAGCTGTTCCCGCGCATCCCCGACCAGGCGATCGCGACGATGGTGCAGGGCGTCGACATGGAGCTGTTCCGCCCCGACGACGAGCTCAAGAAGCTCGCCAAGATCGCCGTGCGCGACGGGCTCACCGACCTTTTCGGCGACACCTCGGATGCCGAGGGAACGCTCGCGGCCATCGTCGCGCACCCCGCCGGCGCCGCGTGGAAGACCGCGTGGGACGAGGCCCAGGACCCGTGGTTCAACTTCACCACCGGCAACGGCTTCTATGCCCACGACCAGTACTGGCGCGACGTGCCGGCCATTCCGCTCGGCTTCATCAAGGGCTACATCGAGAAGCTGCAGCAGGGCGCCGACATCGACCG
>JAAYZP010000211.1 GCA_012514785.1 Propionibacterium sp.
AAGCACCGCGGCAGGTACTCGAAGATGAGCGCGATGGCCTTCTCCGCCAGTGCGTCGGAAAAATCGCAGGCTCCGCGCGAGACATACGCCTCCACGGCATGCGTGAGCGCGTCCATGCCGGAGTCGGCGGTGAGCGACGGCGGCATGGCCGCCACCACCTCGGGGTCCAGGATCGCTAGCCTCGCGACCATGTCCCGTGAGGTTATCGGCACCTTGGTATGCGTGGACTCGTCGGTGATCACCGCGAACGACGTCACCTCACTGCCGGAGCCGCTCGTCGTCGGGATCGCGACGATGCCCTCCGCCGCACCGAATCCTGCGTCGAGCGCCGCCTTGTGCATCGCCTTGGCGGTGTCGAGCACCGACCCTCCCCCGTAGGCGACGACGACGTCGGGGCGCGCGTCGAGGTAGGCCGCCACGCCCCTGGTGATGACGGCGACCGTCGGATCCGGGAGGACGTCACGGAAGATGCGCACGTCATCGCCCAGATGGCCCAGCATCCGCTCGAACGACGGCGTGCCGGACAGGAACTCGTCGGTGACGACGAGCGCCCTTCGAGCCGCGAACGCCCCCAGCGACTCCATCGCCCTGGATCCGATCTTCACGACGGTGTCAAGGTGGAAGTCCAGCATCAGTCGTCCTCCATGCCCAGCTGTTCGCGGTACTGCGTGGGAGTGATTCCCTCGAACCGTTTGAAGGTGCGCGAGAAGTAGTTGTAGGGCTGGAACTTGAGGCTCGCCGCGATGCGGAGCACCGGCAGGTCGCTGTGCTCGAGCAGGAACTTCGCTCGGTCCAGCCGCTTCCTGGTCACGTAGTTGATGTACGAATCTCCAGTGGCCTTCTTGAACTGCCGCGAGAAGTGCGATTCGGACCACATCAGGTACTCGGCCGCGACGGAGGCGGTGAGGAACTTCGTCGGTTCCCTGTTGATCTCGTTGAGCAGCGACTCGATCGTGCGCTCCTTGGGCAGCAGGGTGGGTTCGACGAGCCTGTGCAGGTCAAGCAGCAGGCGCTCGAAGTACACCTGGGCGTCGTAGCGGTTGACGGGCCCCTTGCGACGGTTGCGGCGCTTCATCACCCGTTGCGAGAGGTCGCGCCCGTGCGCCACGGCCTCGCTGGTGGCCACGCCGATGAGCACGTCCTCGAGCTCTGCCAGCGTCTCCTGCGGCACCTTCTGCTGCACGCGCGGGATAAGCCGGTCCAGGTAGTCCGAGACGAGGGTCAAGTTCGCCCCGATGTCAGCATCACGCAGATGCTTCTGGATCGCGGTCGGGTCGACGTGGGGCCGGTCCGGCGCGGTCATCTCCGCGCGCAGCGGCACCAACGGCACACGCTTCACGTTGCCCGGGGTGATGGACGCGATCGTCTCGCCGTCCTTTCCGGAGCGGACCTCGCCCGGGCGCCCGAACAACGGACCCGGGTGCGCCGCCGGCGAGCTTCCAAGGGCCTCGGTGACCTTGGCGGCGATGGCCTTCGCAGCGGCTTCCAGCTTGGAGAGATCTATGCTGCGGATCTCCTCGCGGGCCTCCAGCGCACCGTCGACGCGCCCGAGATCGGTGAGACCGAGGTGCATCTCGTTGAGGTCCTCGTGCCCCTTGGTCAGCAGGACCTGCCCCGCGAGTACCGCGCCCAGGTACTGCTCCTCCGCGAAGACCGGCACGGAGAAGTCGACGAGGCCCGCGTGGCAACGGTAGACGAACAGCTTGCGCGTGATCGCGGACTGAAATCCGCCGTGCGCATCACACGTGAAGCAGCGCTGGCGGATCTCGGGGTCCTTGCGCAGCATGGTGCACAGCGAGGTGAACCTCGAGGGTTCCGTGACAGGGATGCCGGCCGCGTCGACGGTGACCATCGCCAGCCCGGTCTCCTCGGCAAAGTCGTCCTGCAGTTGTTGCAGGAACTCCACGTCGACCAACTCTCGCAGGCCGATGGGTGTGTCAGGTGGGACGTTGCCGAGTGTCACTGCCGCCACAATGTCTCCTTCAGGTCGTCGAATCCCTCGCCGGTGATCCCGCTGACGCTGACGACCTCGTCGGCGCCCGCATCGATGAGGCGGCCCCTGGCGGACTCGATCTGTTCGTCCGTGGCGAGGTCGATCTTGGTCGCCACGCCCACCACTCGCCGGTTGAACGTGGAGGCGAATCCCGGCGGGATGCGGGATTCGTCGCTGGAGGCGTCCAGGACCAGCAGGATGCAGCCGGCGTCGTAGCCGAGGACCTGCAGCGAGCCCCGCCGGCTGCTGTGGTGCATGTACTCGCCGGGGGTGTCGACGACACCATCGATCACGTCGATCCCCTGCGTCTTCACATCTTCCAGAGGCTGGTCGAGCAGGCGCTGGCGGATCGTCGTCTTCCCGGCGCCTACACTGCCGACGATCAGCACTTGCCCGTCCATGGTCCCGCCTCAGGTCCTCGTGATCGGAGCCGGTGTGAATGCGAGGATCGACTCCAGCGATTCGACGACGTCCGTCACCGCGGCCTCGACGTCGGCGAGGTCACCCACGAGCAGGAGCGAACCGGAGAAGCGGTCGACGAAGCCCAACTCGACGCCGGATGCCTTCGATGCGATGTCGGCGGCGATGATGGCGGACTCGCCTGGGGTGAGCGTCAGCACGCCGACGGCGCCGCGGCTCTGCGCGGTCAGCCCGATCTTCGCGTACATCGTTTCGTCGGGGTTGGCGATGATGTGCGCGAGCGTGACCTGTTTCCCAGGCACGAACTCCTGGATTATGCGCTGCTTGCCGGGCACCTCCATGTGCACTCCTTCCCCAGAGTCACTTCGACCATAACCGCCCCGATCCGGCCAGAACACACGGGGGTCCGGCAGAGCAGATTTGTGTAACAACAGGGCGGATCTCTGTAAGCGACCAGGCATTACCGTCTTTATGTAACAGCGAAATAACAGGACGGTTATGCGGACGACGACGTCGGCTGTGCCCCCGCCCACGACCCGATGAAGGGGTGGGGACCAGACACACCCGGCAGTCCGGGAACTGCCTGCCCTCAGCACTACGGAGTGATGATGTCTGACGAGTTGATCAACCAGGTCATGGCCCAGGTCATGCAGAGAATGGGCGGTAATGGACCTGCCGCGGAAGCCGCCCCAACACGCCCCCCGTCCACCGAGTTCGTCGGCACGAGGACCGTCGGCGACACCATCGGTCTCGTGATCGCCAACGTCGATCCGCAGCTGCTCGAGCAGCTGAAGCCGGAGGAGCCGTTCCGCTCGATCGGCATCATCGGATCGCGAACCGGCGCCGGTCCGCACCTCTTCGCCGCCGACGAGGCCGTCAAGGCCACCAACACTGAGATCATCCGCATCGAGCTGCCGAGGGACACCAAGGGCGGTGCCGGCCACGGCTCCCTGATCATCTTCGGCGCCGACGACGTTTCGGATGCTCGCCGCGCCGTCGAGGTCACCCTCGAGGACGTCGAGCGCACGTTCGGCGACGTCTACGGCAATGACGCCGGGCACCTGGAGTTCCAGTACACGGCCCGCGCCTCGCACGCCCTGAACAAGGCCTTCGGTGCCCCGGTCGGCAAGAGCTTCGGCATCCTCGTCGGCGCGCCCGCCGCGATCGGCATCGTGCTGGCGGATACCGCGGTCAAGGCATCGACGGTGGACGTCGTGTCCTTCTCCACACCGACGCAGGGCAACAGCCTCACCAACGAAGTCACGTTGACGTTCACGGGTGACTCCGGGGCGGTGCGCCAGGCGGTCATCGCCGCCCGCGAAGCGGGGATCCCGCTGCTCGAATCGCTCGCCGGGCCGGCCGCGTCGACGACCACCCCCTACATCTAAGGATCAGGCATGAGATCAAAGCGTTTTGAGGCGCTGGACGCGCGCCCGGTCAACCAGGACGGCTACGTCACGGAGTGGGACGAAGTCGGCATGATCGCGATGGACGGGCCGAACGACCCGAAGCCATCGCTGAGGATCGAGAACGGCGTCGTCGTCGAACTCGACGGCAAGCCCCGCTCCGAGTTCGACATGCTGGACACGTTCATCGCCACCTACGGCATCAACCTCGACAACGCCGAGCGTGCCATGGCGATGGACTCCACGAGGATCGCGCACATGATGTGCGACATCAACGTTCCCCGCGCGGATGTGATCGCCATCACCACGGCGCTCACCCCGGCGAAACTCACCGAGGTCGTCGGCAAGATGAGCGTGCTCGAGATGATGATGGCCGTCAGCAAGCTGCGGGCGCGGAAGCAGCCCGCGAACCAGTGCCACGTCACGAACGTCAACGACAACCCCGTCCAGATCGCGGCCGATGCTGCCGAGGCCGCGCTACGTGGCTTCGCCGAGATGGAGTCCACGACCGCCGTCGCCCGCTTCGCCCCCTTCAATGCGCTGGCGATCATGGTCGGTGGGCAGTCGTCCCGACCCGGTGTGCTGACCCAGTGCTCGTCGGAGGAGGCCACGGAACTCGTGCTCGGCATGCGCGGCCTCACGGCCTACGCCGAGACGGTCTCGGTCTACGGCACCGAGGACGTGTTCATGGACGGCGACGACACCCCCTGGTCGAAGGCGTTCCTCGCCTCCTCCTACGCCTCCCGGGGCGTGAAGATGCGCTTCACCTCGGGCACCGGTGCGGAGGTCCAGATGGGCTTCGCCGAGGGCAAGTCGATGCTCTATCTGGAGGCCCGCTGCCTCGCGGTCACGAAGGCCGCCGGCTCGCA
>JAAYZP010000027.1 GCA_012514785.1 Propionibacterium sp.
CCAGCTCCTTCGTCGCGGGCGAGCTCAGGGACCGCGTCGCGCCGCGGGCTCAACCGTCAAAGAAGTCAGGACAGGTCACTGCGCTGGTCCGGGGTGGTGTCGACGGACGCTCGCTGCTCAACCATCAAGGAAGGCGAGCCAGGCTCACTGCTGGGCTTTGTGATGGTGGTGGTGGCGGGTGGCGGTGCCACTGAGGGCTTCGTGCTCGAGGGCTTCGCTGTGGGCCACCAGTGCGGGGTAGTCGCCGGCGGCCCCTTGGAGCAGCATTTCGATGGCGTGTTCCGCCTCGGCGTCACCCAGGTGCTCGGGGCTGAACATGGCGCGGTAGTGGATCAGGGAGCCGACGAAGTCGAGCAGCAGGTCCCGGTCAATGGTTTCGCGCAGGTCGCCGCGATCAACGGCGCGGTCGAGGGTGTGGCCCACGGCGGTCCGGGCTGGCTCGATGATGGTGGCCAGGTACTGGGCTCGCAGTTCCGGATCCGGGGCGCAGTCGGCGTAGAGGGCGCTGAGGACTTCGGGGCTGATGGTGCGGTAGGAACCCAGGAAGATGTTGAAGCTCTCGTCAATGTCGCACAGCGTGCAGCCGGTATCGGGTGGGGAGGGGATGTCCAGGCGGGCAGCGACAGCGGCCAGCACCAGCGCGGTCCGGCCTGACCATCGCCGGTAGATCGCCGGCCGGGTAGTGCCGGCTCGTTTGGCCACGGCCTCCAGCGAGACTCCGGGGTAGCCCTCTTCGTCGAGGATCTCCAGCGTCGCGGCGACCAGGGCATCATCAATCTGCTGGCTGCGGGGCCGGCCTCCGGCGCCCTTGGCCGCCGGGACCAGGGAAACGGCGTCTGACATGTGTTCAGTCTACGCCGTAGATCCGATACGCCATGTAATTTTTCCTCCGATTGAGGCCAGAAAGGGGTTGTGTGACGCGCGCCACTCAACATACGATACGAACCGTAATGTAATGAATGAAGGGAGGTCGTAATGACTTCACAAGCAACCCGAGCGCGTACCCCTGAACGCCCCACGCCCGAGCCGTACATCGGCGAGCCGTTTCTCCACAGCCACCAGCCGGTCCGGGTGCTGCTGATCATCGGCAGCACCAGGCAGGGCCGCTTCGGTCCCGTCCCGTCGGCCTGGGCCGTTGAACAGGCTCGAATGCGCGACGACGTCGAGCTGGAGGTGATCGATCTGGCCGAGCTGAGCCTGCCGATGGTGCTGCCCGGAGACGACTACGCCGCCCCGCTACCCGAGAGTGTGACCGAGTTCGCCCGACGAATCGAGGCCGCCGATGCGGTGGTGGTCGTCACTCCGGTCTACAACCGTGGGTACCCGGCTTCGTTGAAGAACGCCATCGACTGGGTCTACGACGAGTGGGCCGCCACTCCGGTGGGATTCATCTCCTACGGAGGCCGCACCGGCGGGATCGAAGCCGTCGAGCAACTGCGCGCCGTCTTCGTGGAGCTCAACACCATGACCATCCGCAAGGTGTTGACCTTCCCCAACTTCTGGGAGCACTTCACTGACCATGGCGTGGCCACGAACCCTGATGCGATGGCCCGGGCGGCCACGGGGTTCTACGATCAGCTCACCTGGTGGGCCCGCGCACTGCGCACCGCACGGAACAGGAGCACCTGATGAGCCGCTCCCAACGCAATCACGACGTGCCGGCCCCTGCGGTGGCAGCCGCGGGCACGGGCGTGCGAGCCACTTGGAAGGAATGGACCGGCCTCGGCCTGCTGGTGTTGCCGATGCTGGCACTGGCCTCTGACCTGACGGTGCTGTTCCTCGCGTTGCCGACCATGAGCGTGGACCTGTCTCCCAGCGCGTCCCAGGGGCTCTGGATTACGCATGTCTACGGGTTCTTCATAGCCGGCTTCCTGATCACCATGGGGCGGTTGGGCGACCGTATCGGTCCACGGAGACTCCTGCTGATCGGCGCCGCCGCCTTCGGCGTGCTGTCGGTCGTCGCGGCCTTCTCGGTCGATGCGCAGATGCTGATCGTCACCCGTGCCCTGCTGGGTATCGCCGGAGCGACGCTGATGCCCTCACTGTTCTCGCTGCTACGGACCATGTTCGACGACGACACCCAACGTCGACTGGCGATTGCCATCATGTTCAGCTCCTTCTCCGTCGGCGGGGCGTTCGGCCCACTCCTGGGGGGAGTGCTGCTGGAGTACTTCTGGTGGGGCGCGATCTTCCTCATCAACGTCCCGCCGATGGCGCTGCTCGTGCTGCTGGGCACCCGACTCCTGCCCGAACGCACCGACGCCAACAGTGGTCGCCTGGATCTCATCAGCGTCGTCCTCTCCGTGGTCGGCATGCTCGCTGCGGTCTACGGGCTCCAGGAGCTTGCCGCTGGGCAGGAGACCGGCAGCGGCGGAGCCTGGCCACATCTCGGGATCACTGCTCTCGGGCTGGTGCTGCTTGGACTCTTCGTGCGCCGACAACGCCGGCTCCGCGAACCGCTCTTCGAAATGACGTTGCTTGCCAATCCCCGTATTGCTGCGCCGCTGGTCGCGCTGCTGATGGTCGGCATCGGCGTCGTGGGTGTGTTCTTCCTGACCACCCAGTACCTGCAATGGGTCGGCGGGGCCACCGCACTGCAGGCCGGGCTGTGGACCCTGCCCTACGTGGTGGTCAATATTGCAGGGGCGATGCTCGCACCCTGGGCGGCCGGGCGAATTCGGCCGGCTCTGGTGGTGGCTCTGGGGCTCGGTGTCGCCGTCGTCGGTGCTGTGCTGCTGGCGCTGCTCGCCGGGCCCGGAGCCTCGGTGCCGATGGTCGTCGGCGGACTTTCGGTGATCGGCTTCGGCCAGGGTGCCGCTCTGGGTCTGGTCAGCGACCTCATCCTCTCCAACGCGCCGAAGCGCTACACCGGCTCTGCCGCCGCTGCCCAGGAAGTCGGCGGCGAACTGGGCAGCGCATTGGGCATCGCGGCAGGCGGGGCCGTTGGCATGATCTTCTACCGCGCGTCCCTGGGTCGGCGTGTGCTCGCCGACGTGCCGGACGCCGCGGTTGAAGCCGCCGCAGGCAGTATCCACGAAGGGGTCACCACTGCCGAAGCCGTCGGCTCTGGCGGGCAGCAGCTGCTCGACGCCGTGCAGGCCGCGGTGGCTCATGGTCTGCAGGCCTACGCGGCGATCGGCGCAGGCGTCGTGGGCCTTGCTGCTGTGCTGATCTTTGCCGTGCTGGTCGTCCGGGATCGCAGCTGAGCGGTGGTCAGGCGTGAGGCAGACAACGCCCGACCGTGGGCAAGTTGCCAAAAGTGGCCATCCCAAACCAATGTTTGGCCTTGTCGGGACACGTGCGTGAAGATTGAATCATGATCGAAATGTTTGCTGTAGTTGTAACTGCCATCCTCGGTGTGTCCGTCGTGACCGCCGGACTCGCCATCGTCACGGCCCGCGCCGCGAACGGCGTCAAGGCCGCCGTCGCCGCCCGGAGCTCCGACAACCACCGCGCGGACGACGCCGAGCTCGCCCTGTCGGTGCGCGGTGCCTGATCCGCTCAATCATTCCCCATCCGCAGGGGGCTGACCGAAATTCGGTCAGCCCCCTTTTTTGTGCGGTGCTACACTCCGCGAAATCCAGGGCATATAACCGTGATTCCGTCAAATGTTGCCAAAAAGTGCCAAAGAAAAGTCATATTTGGCCTTGTCGAGCCGGATGGGTGAAACTTAAAACATGATAGAAATGTTTGTAGTCGTAGTCACTTCGATCCTCGCCGTCTCCATCGTGGCCAGCCTGCTGGGCACCGAGGCGCACCGCCGCAACGGCACGCTCCACGAGCGCACCACCGATGTTCCGGAAACCTCCGGCGCACACCACACCCCAGCCCGCGCCGAAGAGCCGGCAGCGCTGAGCGGTGTCTGAGCCCAACTCCACAACACCCCATCCACCCGGGAGCTGACTCGATCCGAGTCAGCTCCCTTTTCTTTGCCTTGCCTCGTCGATCCGGGCCTGCGCGCTGGCCGATCGCCGCAGCGGGGGGATGATCTCGTCCTCGGACGTCACGACGACGAGGTCGTGATCCACATGGTCCGCCATCGCATGGACGGCGTCGATGAAGTCGCCGCGTTTGATGGCGTCGAAGATGCGCAGGTGCTCCTCCTGCATCGCGTCCGCATCCGAGCCGTGGGTGAGCCGCTCGCGATGCTCCGGGGCCTCGAGCCGGTCGGTGATCCCGGCGTAGAGGGACGCGAGCAGGCGATTCTGGGCCGCGTCGAACATCAGGTAGTGGAAGCGGCCCGCCATGTCGGCCGGCTCCTCCTCGCTGGCGAACGCCGTGCAGTGGCGGCGACGCAGCTCCGTCGAGACGGCCGCCTCGAGCGCTTCGATGTCGTCCGGCGTCCTGTTGAGGGCCGCCTGCTGCGCCGCCTCGATGTCGAGTGCCCGCCGGTAGCTCAGCAACTCCTCCAGCGTGTAGGCGCCCAGGAACTGCGTGAGCAGGGCCGATGACGGGGTGCTGGAGCGGACGAAGGTGCCGCGGCCGGGCAGGGTCTCGAGCATGCCCATGCTGGCCAGCGAGCGCACCGCCTCACGGATCGTGGAGCGGCCGACGCTGAGTAGTTCGGTGAGTTCGGGCTCGATCGGGATCCGTTCGCCCACGGGCCAGGCGCCGGTGGTGATCTGCCGTCGCAGGAAGTTGAGCGTGTTGCGCGCTCGCTCCGTGCCCTGTGTCTGCATCGCCACCTCCATGTCGGCGACGACAGTATAGCTTTGCGGCGCAGCCGCCCGGCTCACTCCAGATCCGTGAGCCACGCGTTGATGGCGTCCAGGCCCTCGACGGCGTGCTCCAGCCCCAGCGCCTGCACCTGGCGGCCCTCCAGCAGCAGCACCCTGTCCTCCGCGCTGCCGGCCAGCGTCGCAATGGCGGGGCTGTCCATGATCGGCTCGAAGAGGCGCCGGCCGCTGCCGTTCATGTCGATCAGCAGTATTGCGTCGGGGTCGGCCTGCACGACCTGCTCGACGGTGATCGGCGCGGTGGCGGTGAAGCCTAACTCGGCGCTGACGTCGTCGCCGCCGGCCAGGCGGAGCACCTCGAGAGGGAAGGCTGCGCCGGCGGTGATGAACGGCTGGCCGGCCTGGTTGCCGAGCACCAGCACGCGGGGGCGTTCGCCGTCCAGCTCCCGCGCGGCCATGCCGGACTCGATCGTGGCGGAGAGCTCCTCGGCCTCGTCGTCCAGGCCGAGGGCTTCGCCGGTGATGCGGATGTTCGCCAGCATGTCGTCGACGCTCGCCCACGAGTTGGGCAGGACGATCACCTCGAAGCCCGCGTCGCGCAGCACCGTGCCGACGCCCTCCTCCAGGCCGTGGCGATCGCTCAGCAGGACGAGGTCGGGCGCGGCCTGGATGACCGCCTCCGCGTTGGTGGTGGTCTCCGTCGCGGCGTGCGTCTCCACGGCCACCATGGCCTCGTGGTGGTTGGTGAGCACCGGGTTGGTCACGGCCTCGGGCACCATCACGAGGCGGTCCGCGGCGCCGAGCGCGGCGACGAGTTCCGCCGTCTCGTAGGTGAGCGCGGCCACGCGCATCGGGTCGTCGTCGGGGGTGGCCGCGACGTCGGGGGCGTCGCCGTCGGTTGTTCCCGAGGCGCAGCCCCCGAGGAACAACGCGGCCGCAGCGAACGCTGCGATCCATCGCTTCATCATGACCTCCTCGATGCCGTCGGCATCATGTGGACGGGGAAGACGGGGCTGAGCCCCTTGGGCCGGACGAGGCTGAGCGTCGGGGAGCCGGTAGGGGAGTCGAACACCTCGGCCTCGACGCCATACGCCTTCCGCACCACGTCGGGGTGGATCACGGACTCGGGCGCGCCGATCTCGACGGTGCCGGAGGAGACGAGTGCGATCAGCGTCGCCCACCGCAATGCCTGGGTGAGGTCGTGCATGGTGACCACGACGATGTGCCCCGCGGCCGCGCGCTCGTGCAGGGCGTGCATGACGGTGAGCTGGTGGCCGAGGTCGAGGGCGCTGGTCGGCTCGTCGAGCAGCATCACGGGCGCGCCCTGCGCCAGCACCCGGGCCACCTGCACCAGCTGACGTTCGCCGCCCGAGAGCGTGCTGCACACGCGCATCGCCAGGTGTTCGATCTCGAGGGAAGCGAGCGCGTGGTGGGCCACGTCGGCAGCGCTGCCGTTGGCGGCGGCGCCGGCCTGGGCGCCGATGCCCACGACGTCGATGGCCCGGAGCTCGTTGGGCGCCGTGCTCTCCTGGTTCATCAGCGAGATGGTCCGCGCCCGATGGCGGCTCGGTAGGCGGGCGAGGTCCTTCGACCCGTAGCGCACGACGCCCTGGCGGACGCCGCCGGTGCCGGCGATGGCGCCCAGCAGGCTGGACTTGCCGGCGCCGTTCGGGCCCACGATGCCGAGCAGCGTCCCCGGCTGCACCAGGTAGTCGATGGGGGTGAACAGGGGCGCGCCGCGCACCGCGGTCAACGACTCGAGGACGAGGGCCTGGCTCATGCTTTCCTTCGGGACAAGAGGAGGAAGAGGAACACCGGGGCGCCGATGAACGCGCTCACGGCGCCCGTCTGCACGACGGCGTTGCCGAACGCCGTGCGGGCGATCGTGTCCGCGCCGACGAGGAACAGGGCCCCGCAGATGATGGAGACGGGCAGCAGTTGGGAATGGCGTCCGCCGAGCACCAGGCGCACGGCGTGCGGCACCACGAGCCCCACGAAGCCGATCACGCCCGAGACGGAGACGGCCGCGCCCGTCACCAGCGAGGTCACCAGCAGCAGGACGAGCCGCGTGCGGTGCACGTCGAAGCCGGAGGTGGCGGCCACGTCGTCGCCGAGCAGGAGGGCATCGAGGGCGCGGGTGCGCAGGAGCAGCAGGCCGAGCCCGAGCACCACCGGCAGGATCACGATCCCGGCATGCGACCAGTTGCGGAGCTCCAGGTCCCCGGCCAGCCAGAACATCGCGCCACGGGCCAGGGCGTCGTCGTCGGCGTTGGCGATGAGCATCGAGATCGTGGCCCCGGCGAAGGCATTGATGGCTACGCCCACGAGGATCAGGGTGTGCGGGCTGGCGCCGCGCACGGCCTGCATCACGGCCTGGAGGATCAGCGCGACGACGAGGCTGCCGACGAACGCGGCGATCGGGACGCCCCACTGCAGCGACCCCGCCAACCCCATCGTCATGCCCGCAACGGCACCGACGGCGGCACCGGAGGACACGCCGGTCACGCCGGGATCCGCCAGCGGATTACGGAACACCGCCTGCAGCGCGACGCCCACGCCAGCCAGCGCGGCCCCGACGATCACGGCGACGACGGTGCGGGGGAGTCGGACCGACCACACGATCGCGGCCGTCTGCGCGTCGACGCTGGACGGGCTCACGATGGCCCGCATAGTCTCCGCAGCACCCAGGGGGACGAGACCGACGGAGACGCTGAGCAGGATCGCGCCGAGCAGGACGAGGACGGCCCCGGCTCCTATGGCCAGCGCCCGAGGGGCCCGTGAAGGCCGCCTCGTCGGGGCCTGGGCCAGGGTCTGCGTCATCGTGCTCCGCTGCAAAGAGTTCATCTGATCAAGAGTTCGTCTGATGATAGTGTCGCGGTAGTCCAGCAACAAATCGGAAGGTTCTCGATCCCAACATGACCCCTATGGCCAGCTCCGCCGACGTAGCGGCGCCGTACGACGCGCTCCTCCTACTCTCGTTCGGTGGTCCGAACCGCGCCGAGGACGTGACGCCCTTCCTGCGGAACGTCGTGCGCGGCAAGAACATCCCCGACGAGCGTCTCGAGGCGGTGGGCGAGCACTACCACGTCTTCGCCGGCAAGTCGCCGATCAACCAGCAGAACCTCGCGCTGCGCGAGGCCCTGGAGGCGGAGCTCGGACGGCGCGGCATCCGCCTGCCGGTGATCTGGGGCAACCGCAACTGGCACCCCTACACCGTCGACACGGTGCGCGACGCGCTCGCGTTCGGCGCGAGGCGCATCCTCGTGCTCGTCACCAGCGCCTTCGCCTCGTACTCTGGCAGCCGCCAGTACCGCGAGCACCTCGCGCTCATGCTCGAGGAGCTGGGCGCATCCGCCCACGGCCTGCAGATCGACCTCCTGCGCCCGTTCTTCAACGACCCCGGCTTCGCGGAGGCCAACATCGAGGCGATCGCGGCCGCCGGCAGCGAGCTGCCCGGCGGGTTGGACGGCGCCCACGTCGTCTACGTCACGCACTCCATCCCGGACACCATGCAGGACGCCTCCGCCATGACCGGCCCCGGCTACCGCGAGCAGCACGAGGACCTCCAGCGGGTCATCGACGACGAACTCCGCCGCCGCCACGGGGTGGAGCTCACGTCGTCGCTGTCGTACTGCTCACGCTCGGGCAGCCCCCGCACCCCGTGGCTCGAGCCCGACGTGAACGACCACCTCGAGTCGCTCGCCGCAGCCGACACGCGGCGGGTCGTCATCGCGCCGATCGGCTTCGTCTCCGACCACATGGAGGTCATCTACGACCTCGACATCGAGGCCATGGAGACCGCCGCGAAGGTGGGCATCACCGCGGCCCGTGCCGGCACGGCCGGTACCGCGGCCCCGTTCGTCAGCGGCATCGTCGACATGATCGTCGAGCGAGCCGCGCGCGAACGCGGGCTCACGCCCGAGGTGCCCGTCGTCGGGTCGCTCCCGGCGTTCCCCGACGTCGCACCGCCCGGCAGCTGCCGCATGCGCCACGGCGAGGTGACGGGCATTCCCGTCGTCGCCGGCACCGAAGACTGAACCACCACAAAACGTTCCTCCGCACCCCCACCCAGAAGGAAGCAGCATGACCGCAACCCCCAAGCCGTCCGTCGATCATTCCGCCGTCGCCGAGGACATCAACGCCCAGGAGCAGTACACGATGTACTCGGTGTTCAAGGTCTCCTCGCCGTTGCCGGCCGACGACGCCACCCGCGCCGCCGACGTCGAACGCCTGGAGTCGGCGCTGTCCGGCATCGACGGGCTCACTATCCGCGGCTGGTACGACATCGCCGGCCTGCGCGGGGACGCCGACCTCATGGTCTGGTGGTGGGGCGAGAAGGTGGAGATCCTGCAGGAGGCCTACCACGCGCTCCTGGCGAGCGAAGTCGGCGCCCACCTGACGCCCGTCTGGTCGCAGGTCGGCACGCACCGCCCGGCCGAGTTCAACCGCGCGCACGTGCCCGCCTTCCTCGCGGGCGACGAACCCAAGGGCTACATCTGCGTGTACCCGTTCGTCCGCAGCTACGAGTGGTACATCCTGCCCGACGAGGAGCGCTCGAAGATGCTGCGCGACCACGGCCTCGCCGCCCGCGACTACGGCGACGTGCTCGCCAACACCGTCGCGAGCTTCGCGCTCGGCGACTACGAGTGGCTGCTCGCCTTCGAGGCGGACGACCTCGCGCGCATCGTCGACCTGATGCGCGACCTCCGCGCCACCGAAGCCAGGCTGCACGTCCGCGAGGAAGTGCCGTTCTTCACCGGGCCCCGTGCGCCGCTCGCGACGATCCTGGACCGCCAGCCGCGGGCCTGAACCCAACAGGTCGGCCGGGGGATACCGTAGCCCCCATGCGCACAGGTCACTTCTTCTCCCGAGCGGCCATCGACGAGCAATACCGATGGTTCGCGTCCGAAGTCGCCGCCACGTCACCGACGTGGCGGCGACTTTGCGCGTGGATCGCGGAGACCCCCGACGTCCTCGAGATCCTGGAGTCCCTGCCCGGCCAGGCACGCCAACCGAACCGGTTCCTCGCGACGATCCGGTACCTGGACGGTCCCGTCGAGCCGGGCCCGGCCTTCCTGGAGTGGGTCCGGGCAACCTGGGCGGAGATCCGGGACACCCTGCTCAGCCGCACCACCCAGACCAACGAGCCGGGCCGCTGCTCCGTCATCGCCCCGCTGCTGGCATCCCTCGGCGCGCCGGTCGCACTCCTCGAGATCGGGGCATCGGCCGGGCTCTGTCTCCAGCCGGACCGCTACGCGTACGACTACGGCGACGGGCCGGCCCGGCCCGGTGCCGCCGCGGAGTCGGCGCCCGTGCTGACCTGCGAGGTGGAGGGGGACCAGCCGGGCGAACCCGCGTCGCTCACCGTCGCCGCCCGCCGCGGGCTGGACCTGAACCCGCTCGACGTCTCGGATCCCGACACGCAGCGGTGGTTGCGGGCTCTGGTGTGGCCGGGTGAGCACGATCGGGAGGAGCGGCTCGTGGCGGCCATGGCCGTGCTGGCCGATGATCCGCCGCGGATCGTGCGCGCCGATCTCACCGATGATCCGCACCGCTTGATCGCGGCCCATGTCGACGAGTTGCGGGCGGAGGCGCCGGAAGCCGTGCCGGTCGTCGCGCACTCGGCGGTCCTCGCGTACCTGGAGCGCGACCAGCGCGAGCACGTCGCGGACGCGATCCGGGCGAGCGGTGCCCGGTGGATCTCCTTCGAGGGGCCCCGGGTGTTGCCTTCCATCGCGGAGCGGGCCGGGGTGGGTCCAGAGTGGGCCTCTTTCCTCGTCGCGCTCGACGGCGAGCCGGTCGGGTGGGCGCAATCCCACGGCCGGCGCGTCGCGTGGACGAGGGGCCTCCGATGAGACGCCGATTCCTCCGGGCGGCGGGCGTCGTGGTGTTCGGGGTGCTGGGGATCGCGGAGGCGCTGACCTGGTGGGCCTCGCAGCAGGGCATCCGGGCACAGTCGAGCGGTGACGGCGACGCGGCGGAGGCGATCATCGTGCTCGGCTGCCCCACCGATCCCGACGGCACCCCGTCGTTCATGCAGCGCTACCGCTGCCGGATCGCCGTGCGCTCCCGCAACCAGCGGGCCGAGCGCAGCGTCCTGGTGTTCACCGGGCGCAGTCGCAACGCGCCCGGGATCCCGTCGGAGGCGGCCGACATGGCGCAGTACGCACGCGAGGCTCTGGGCGTCGCGGACGAGGACATCGTCCTCGAGGAGGAGTCCCAGTACACGTGGGAGAACATCGCATTGTCGCTCCCGCTGGTGAGGGGGTTCCCGGTCGTGAAGATCGCCTCGAACACCTGGCACGCCCGGCGCGGCCGGCGGTACCTCCGGCGCCAGGCGCCGGAACTCGCGCACCGCCTCCGCCGTGCGGGCGACTACCGCTTCGGTGAGCTGCTCCTTCTGAAGCCGCTCTTCCTGTTCTGGCAGCGCTGAGAGCGCTTGGCGTCCGTTGATGCTTGAGCACTGTGCGTCCGTCGAAACCTCGCCGGATCTGGGCGGGGTTCAGGCGGCGACGACGTCGGCCGGCTCGGGGAGCGTCGCGAGGCGCGCATAGACACCGTCAGCCGCCAGCAGGGTGTCGTGCGTGCCGCGCTCGACGATGCGGCCCTCGTCGAGCACCACGATCTGGTCCGCGCCGCGGATGGTGGAGAGCCGGTGGGCGATGACGATGCGGGTCCGCCCCGCGACGTCGATGGCGGCCTGCACGGCCCGCTCCGTCTCGTTGTCCAGCGCGCTGGTGGCCTCGTCGAGGATCAGCACGTCCGGATCGGCCAGGAGCGTGCGCGCCAGCGTGAGCCGCTGCTGCTCGCCGCCCGAGAAGCGGTACCCGCGGGCGCCGACGACCGTTTCCAGCTCCTCCGGGAGGCTGCGGATCAGCTCCGCCACGTTGGCGGAGGCCAGCGCCCGCCACAGCTCGTCATCCGTGGCCCCGGGGTCCGCCATGCGGAGGTTCTCGGCCAGCGTGGTGTGCGCGAGGTAGGTCTCCTGCGAGACGATGCCGATGCGTCGGGAGCGCTCCGCGGACGAGATCTCGCGCAGGTCGACGTCGCCGAGCCGCACGGAGCCGCTCGTCGGGTCCATCAGGCGGGCCAGCAACGAGGCCATCGTGGACTTGCCGGATCCGGTGTGGCCCACGATCGCGGTCGTCGTGCCGGGCTCCACGGTGAGCGAGACGTGGCTGAGCGCGTCGACGTCGTTGCCCGGATACCGGTACGTGACGTCGTCGAACTCGACACGGGCGCCCCGGATCTGCGCGTCGCGCGGGTCGGCCGGCTCGGCGACTTCGGGGACGAGGTCGAGGTATTCGAAGATCCTCGAGAACAGCGCCATCGACGCCACCCACTGCGCGCTCACGTTGAGCAGGCCCATGATGGGTCGGAAGATCTGCGACTGCAGCGTCGTGAACGCGATCAGCGTGCCGATCGTCATCCCGCGGGACGTGGCCGGCAGGCCCGCGATCAGGTACACGAACGCCGGGATGATGGCGAAGATGACCTGCATCGTCGCCATCCGCCAGCGGCCGGCCAGCTGGGACTCGAGCTCGAGGTCGATCAGGCTGTGCGAGACGGCGTCGAACTCCCGCTGCGCACGCTCCTGCACGCCGAGGGTCTTGGTGAGACGGATCCCGGATACGGACAGCGACTCCTGGATCGTGTGCTGCATGTCGGCCCTGGCCCGCTGCTGCTTGTCGGTGATGGCGCGACGGGCCAGCGCCACCTTGCGGGTGAGCCAGATTGCTGGCGGGAGGACCACCAGCGACAGGAGCGAGAGCGTCGGGCTCATCACCACCATGGCGGCGGCCAGCGCGATGGTCATGGTGATGTTGGACGCGATCGACGTCGCGGTGGTGGTCACGACGGACTGCATGCCGGCGATGTCGTTCGTGAGTCGCGACTGCACCTCGCCCGTGCGCGTGGTGGTGAAGAAGCGCAGGGACTGTCGCTGTAGGTTGCCGAACACGTCCACGCGCAGCCGATGCATGATCCGCTGACCGATCTTCGAGCTCATCCAGGTCTGGATCACGCCGATGGCGCCCGTGAGCGCGGCGAGCACGATCATGCCGCCGACGAGCCACAGGAGCAGCTCGACGTTCTGGTTGGGGATGGCGTCGTCGACCGTGGCGCGGACGAGGAACGGCTGGACGACGGTGAGTCCAGCGGTGGCCACGATGAGGGCGACGACGCTGAGGATGGCCATGGAGTGTGGCTGGAAGAGACGCAGTACACGTCGGAGGTCTACGGGGTGGGTCTGGAGCTGGGCGATGTCCTGCGGGCGCTTCCGCGCCGGCCCGCGCTCTGCAATGGGGGAGCTCATAGGCTGTTCCCTTCGTCGATGAGGGCAAAGATGTAGTTACTTCACAATGATGATACATCATGGATGCATGTATGCTGAATCCATGGCACCCACCGGCGCGCAACTCGGCGATCTCGTCAACCGACTCACGCGGATCCTCCGCAGGCGGACCCACGGTCTACCCATCCCCCCGCACCAGTTGCGCGCCCTGCGATTCATCGCACACGGGTCCGTCCGGCCGGCGCGCCTGGCCGAGGCGCTGGGCATCACCCCGCGGGCGGTTACCGACGTCGTCGACGCCATGATCGAGGCCGGCCTCGTGGTGGCCACGCCCGACCCCGGGGACCGGCGGGCGAAGGTCCTGGAGATCACCGAGGAGGGGGAGCGGCAGCGCGCGGCCGCACGCGAGCGGCGCGACGAGGCGGCCCGGGAGGTCTTCGACCCCCTCGACGACGACGAACGCACCGAGCTTGCCCGCCTCCTCGAGAAGGTCGTCGGACCTCCCTCGTGCTAACCCGGCCCCGGCCGCGGCAGGGACGCGGCGGGTTGTTAGCGTTCTTCCATGAGGTTCGTGAAAAATGCGGTTGTGGTGCTGATCAGCGCCGCGTTCGGACTGACGATGCTGGGCGGCTGCGCCGCCGACGGCGCGGCCGACGACGGGGTCCTCGCGAAGTTCGCACTCGAGGACGTCGACGGCAGGACCTCCGTCAACGACCTGGAGGCGGTCGGGCTGGAGGACCGGACGGGCGACTACATCGCCTCCGTCCGCGCGGACCACGTGCTGATCATCGACGCCGAGACGGAGGAGGAGGGGGCCATCCCCCTGCCCGAGGACGAGTTCTACCTCTCGGTGGCGCCCTACGTCACCCGCACGCATCCCTGCGGCTTCCACAGCCTCACCACCTGCGTCGGCGAACTGTTCAACGCGGACTTTGACGTGACCGTCGTCGACGACACGGGCGCGGTGCTCGTCGACGAGACCGTCACCAGCGAGGACAGCGGCTTCTTCGGGCTCTGGCTGCCCGCGGGCGTCGAGGGCGAGATCACGGTGCAGCACGACGGTCTGTCCGTCACCGGACCGCTGTCCACCCACCCGGACGCAAAGACCTGCGAGACGGACCTCCAGCTCACCTGAGCCGACTCAGGCCTCCAGCAGCTCGAACTGGAACATGATGCGGGAATCCCAGTTGGTGGTCCGCGCGTCAAAGTCCCAGCAGATCACGATCACGAGGGCGGGGTCGCCGTCGGGGTCCAGCATGACGCTCGAGGCAGGGTCGTAGTCCGCGACGAAGATGCGCGGCGCCTCGGTGAACTCGTAGCAGGCGATCGCGCCGTCCGCCCCGTGCAGCTTGATGACGTCACCGGGCTGCAGCGCGGCACCCCCGCCCGAATAGAGCTCGTTGCCCAGCGCGGGGCGGAGGCTCGGCCGGTAGGTGTGGATCGTCAGCACGGACTTGCCGCGGTCGGCCCCGGCCTCGGGGCTGCCGTCCCACCACGCCGCCGAGCGGCGGTCGTTCAGCGGGGGTGAGGGCACCTGGCCGCCCTGCAACGGGAGCGCGAGCACGCGCTCGTGCGCGCCGACGCGCGGGATCGTGAAATGCGTGGGCACGAAGGACTCGTCGGGATGGCTGCACTCCTGGTCCGCCAGGCTGGTGGGGGTTGGGCTGGGTTTCGGCGGCGCCGTGGGCAGCGGCGCCGGCTCGGACGTCGGGCTCGGTGACGGCGTCGGCGTCGGAGGGGGCGGGGCGGTCACCGACGGCGACGGCGAAACCATCGGCAGCGAGGCAGGTTCGTCGCTCGGCCACCACAGGAGCAGCACCAGGGCGCCGACGAGCGCCAGGGCGCCGCCGATCATGAGTGTTCGAGCCGTTCGGGTCACGCGGTCGACGGTACCCCCGGCCAGGCTCAGGTGAAGGCGCGTTCCATCCGACGGAAGCTGCCGAGGCGTTCCTCGTTGAGCTTGCCCTCGGCCACGGCGGTGTCGAGCGCACATTCGGGCTCGGTCGAGCGGTGCGTGCAGCCGCGGGGGCAGTCCTCGACGAAGCCGGCCAGGTCCGAGAAGGCCTCGACGATGGCGCCCGACTCGACGTGGCTGACGCCGAAGGACCGCACACCCGGGGTGTCGATGATCCAGCCACCGTCGGGGAGCTCGATGGCGAGCGCGGAGGTGGAGGTGTGCCGCCCCTTGCCGGTCAGCTCACTCACCTCGCTGGTGGCGCGGTCCGTGCCCGGCACGAGCCGGTTGACGAGGGTCGACTTCCCCACACCCGAGTGGCCGATGAGCACGGTCCGCTCGCCCGCGAGGATCGCGTGGACGTCGGTTAGGTCTGAGGTGGGATCCGTCACGACGATCGGGATGCCCAGCGGCGCGTAGGCGCCTGCCAGCTCGTCGGGCGACCCGAGGTCGGCCTTCGTCAGGCAGAGGATGGGCTCGACCCGCGCGTCGTAGGCGGCCACCAGGATCCTGTCGATCATCCCCACTCGCGGCGGGGGGTCGGCGAGCGCGGTGACGATCATGAGCTGCGTCGCATTGGCGACGATGGGCCGCTCGAACGTGTCGGCATCGTCGGCGGAGCGCCGCAGCATGGTGGATCTGGGCTCCACCTGGACGATGCGCGCGAGGGTGCCCTCCGTGCCGGAAACGTCACCATCGAGTCGCACCCGGTCGCCGACGATGATCCCCTTGCGCGGCACGAGCCGACCGCGCACCGCGGTGACCAGCACGTCGTCGAGTTTGCAGCGGTAGCGTCCCCGGTCGATCGAGATGACCCGGGCCACGGGCGCCTTCGAGTAGTCGGGGCGGTCCTTGGTGCGCGGCCTGGTGCGCCGCCGCGGACGGTCGAATCCCTCGTGGTCATCGTGGTAGATGCTCACACGAGCTCAGCCCAGTCCGTGGGGAAGTGGGGCATCGTCTTGGAGACGCACTCCATGTCGGTCACCGAGGAACCCTCGGCGACGAGGCCCAGGAGCGCGGCGAAGTGCACCATGCGGTGGTCGGCGTAGGTCTCGAACACCGCGGCCCGGGGCGTGCCGCCCGTGATCCGCAGGCCGTCCGGGAGCTCCTCGGCCTCGATGCCGGCGCGGCGCAGCTCCGTGAGCAGCGCGGCGATCCGGTCCGTCTCGTGGCCGCGGATGTGCCCCACGCCGCGGATCGTGCTGACCCCGTCCGCCACCGCGGCGAGCGCGGCGACGACGCAGGTGAGCTCGGACGCCTCCGCGAGGTCGACGTCGATCCCGCGCAGCGGCCCGGTGCGGCGGAGGACGGCCGCGCCTTCGGCCAGTTCGGTCTCGCAGCCCATCCTGCGGGCCACGTCGAGGAACAGCACGCCGGGCTGCGCGCTGTCGGCCGACCACCCCGGCACCCGCACCTCGCCGCCGCGGACGGCGGCCGCGGAGAGGAACACCGAGGCGTTGGTCAGGTCGGGCTCCACGCGGCTGTCCAGGGCGCCGATCACGCCCTCGTCGACGCGCCAGGTGCGTTCGTCGGTCTCACGGGCATCGCCGCCGCGGTCCGCCAGCATCGCCGTGGTCATGGCGATGTGGGGCCGGGATGGCAGCGTGTCGCCGACGTGTCGCACGGTGAGGCCGCCGGGGAGCAGGGCGCCCACCAGGAGCGGTCCGGAGACGAACTGGCTGCTGGGGGAGGCGTCGATCGAGACCGTGCCGCCGCGCGGCTCGGCCGGCGTCACGGTGAAGGGGAGCCGGTCGCTGTCGACGGTGGCGCCGAGTTGGCGCAGCGCGTCGAGGAGCCCGGCCATGGGGCGTTCGCTCGCGTGCGGGTCGCCCACGAAGGTGACCGGCGCATCGGCCAGCAGAACCAGCGGCGGGATGAAGCGCATGACGGTGCCGGCGAGCCCGCAGTCGATCGTGCCGCCGCCCCGGATGGGGCCGGGGGTGACGACGATCGTGCCCCGCCCTTGGTCCTCGATGCCGACGCCGAGCGAGGCCAACGCCTCGAGCATGAGGTCGGAGTCGCGCGACTTCAGCGCGCCCGTGACGGTGCTGGGCCCGTCCCCAAGTGCGGCTAGGACGAGTGCGCGGTTGGTTTCAGATTTGGAGCCGGGAACGACGACGCTCCCGTGTACCGCACCGGTCGCGTGCGGCAGGGCGGTGATCAACGAGTGACCTCCCGCGCGAGCTTGCGTGCGCGCTTCTTGGCCTTCTTCGACGCCTTGCCCACCTTGCCGCCGAGCTCGGCAGCGTGCTTGGCGGCAGCCTTGGAGCGCTGCTCCGCCCGCCACCCGACGCTGGGCTTGCCCTGCAGGTCCTGCGAGGCGAGCAGCGCGCCGCCGAGGAGCGCCAGGTGCTTCAGCGCCTGCTTCTGGCCGGACTTCCGCTCGTCGTGGGCGGTGTCCTTCGCCGGCCACGCGATGGCGACGTCGAGGATGCTGGCCTTCACCAGCATGAACGCGCCGAGGCGACGACCGATCCCGGTGGCGAACATGACCCCGCCCACCACCTTGACGATGCCGCCGATGCGAACCCACGTCGCGGCCGACTCGGGGACGCTGGAGGAGTAGGAGGCCGGCACGACGCGCTGCACCATCGGCGCAGCCTTGTGGACGAAGGCCTCGGCCTCGGGGGCGCTCTCATCCGGCTTGGTGGCGGCTCTCAGGCCGTCCACGATGAAGTAGCTCGCGAACAGCGAACGGGCAACGAAACGCACAAGACTCATACCCGAAAGACTACCCGGCTAAGGTGACATTCGTGTGTGGAAGGTATGCGGCGACGGCGAATCCGGACGAATTGGTCGAGGAATTCGACCTCGAGTTCGTCGGCGACGTGGGCGAGGTGGCCGCTCCCCGCTACAACGTGGCTCCCACCGACCCGGTCCCGACGATCTTCGTTGACGAGGTCGGCGGGCGTCCCGTGCGCCAGCTGGGTGCGAGCTCCTGGGGGCTGATCCCGCCCTGGGCGAGCCGCAAACCCATGCGGCTCATCAACGCCCGAGCCGAGACCGTCACAGAGAAGCCATCCTTCCGGGCCGCCATCCGGGCGCGCCGCTGCATCCTGCCCGCGCTCGGCTACTACGAATGGCGCTCGGAGAGCGCCGACGGGCGCACCGTCAAGCAGCCGTACTTCCTCCGCCCCGTCGACGGTTCACTGGCGATGGCCGGCATCTTCGAGTTCCACAGGAGCGAGTCCGGCTGGATTCGCACGACGTCGATCCTCACCACGGACGCCACCGACGAGTTCGGCTGGGTGCACGACCGGATGCCGATGACGGTGCCGAAGGACTCGTTGGAGGCCTGGCTGGACCCGCGGGAGACGGACCCGCATCTGGCCGTGGCGCTCCTGGCGACGCCACGGATCGCGCCGCCGTACAAGGTGTCCCGGGCCGTGGGCAACGTCGCCAATGACGGCCCCCATCTGATCCAGCCGGAATAGATTTCCCCGGGTCGGCGTTGTGCCTGGCATGAACACCTTGACCACGGACCATCGCCTGGGCGTCGTCCTGGGCGCGCTATTGTGCGGGGTGATGAATGCACAGGCTGAGTTGGATGCGGCGGTGGACGCCGACGGTGGCACCGACGCGTTCGAGACCGAGGCGCTGGAGCTGGTGAACCGGCTCTACGGCGCCGCACTCGGGATGACGCGCAAGCCGGCGGACGCCGAGGACCTGGTGCAGGAGACCTACGCGAAGGCCTTCGCTGCGCGCGGCTCCTTCAAGCAGGGCACCAACCTCAAGGCGTGGCTCTACCGGATCCTCACCAACACCTACATCTCCACCTACCGCAAGGCGCAGCGCTCCCCGAAGCTGAGCAGCGACGACGACGTGCAGGACTGGCAGCTCGCCAGCGCCGCATCGCACGACTCCCGGGGCCTCCGCTCCGCCGAGATGGAGGCGCTCGACCGCATCCCCGACGGCGCCGTCGCCGACGCCGTGGCGGGCCTGGGTGAGCAGTACCGGGTCGCCGTGTTGCTGAGCGACGTCGAGGGCTTCTCCTACAAGGAGATCGCCGAGATCATGGACACGCCCATCGGCACCGTGATGAGCCGTCTCAACCGCGGCCGTTCCAAGCTGCGTACCGAGCTCGCCGACTACGCCGCCGACCGCGGCATCGGTCGGGGGAGGGCCGAGCGGTGAGCGAGACCTCCCACGGACACGACGAGCTGGACGAGTGCGTGGCGGCGCTCACGCAGGTCCACGCGTTCCTCCACGGCGAGCTCCTGGAAGCCGACGCCGACGTCATCCGCCACCACCTGCACGCCTGTGAACGATGTATGGAGAACTTCGAGATCGAATCGACGATCAACGAGATGATCCAGCGAGCGCACCGCGTCCCGAAGGCGCCTGCCTCGCTGTCGATCAGGATCGAGAGCCTGAGGATCCAGCGCTGACCCAAGGAAAACCAAAGCCCCCGCGGACGGCGGGGGCTTTCGTGTGTCGTCAGGCGTTGGGGCGCTTGCCGTGGTTGGCATTGCCCTTGCGACGCGCCTTGCGCTTGCGTCCCCTCTTGCTCATCTTCACTCCTATCGGGTTGATGGACCAACGCCCCATTGTGGCACAGTTGTCGCCATGCGCGACGCCCACAACCTCTCCGACGACCAATGGCTGGACGCTTTCGTCGGCCAGTGGCACTTCCTGGCAGACCTCAGTTTCTCGGACCTGGTGATGTGGTTACCGACCGACGAGACGGCCGAACGCTTCGTCTGCAAGGCCCAGATCCGGCCCGTCACCGGGCCGACCGCGTTGGAGGACGACGTCGTCGGTGAGATCATCGAGCACGAGCCCGACCACCCTGTCCAGGTGGCCTGGATGACGCACGAGATCGCGGAGACCAGCGACAACCAACTCAACGCGGGCATCCCCGTCGACGTGTGGGCCGTGCCCGTGCTGCGCAACGATCGGCCCATCGCAGTCATCGAGCGGCACACCAACCAGATGGGGGTGCGCGCCACCGGTGCGCTGGAGGAGAGCTACATCGACATCGCGGAGGTGCTCACCCAGATGCTGCTGCGCGGGGAGTTCCCGCTGATGCAGCCCTCGGACAAGGCGCTGGCGCCCCGCGTGGCCGACGGCGTGCTCCGGGTGATGCCCGACGGCGTGATCAGCTTCGCGAGCCCCAACGCGGTCACCGGCTACCGACGACTCGGAGCGCTGGGCGACATCGAGGGGGAGTCCTTCCGGGAGCTGACCCGCTCGCTCCGGCAGGGCGTGGAATCGGTGGGGCAGACGGTCGGCAAGGACATGGACGGCACGCTCAGCCTGGAGTTCGAGATCGAGCAGCGCAACGCCTCCATGCGCTTCCTGCTGCTCCCGCTCTGGCTGGAGCGGACCTCGGCCGGGATGCTGGTGCTCTGCAGGGACACGACTGACCTGCGACGCCGGGACCGGATGCTGGTCACCAAGGACGCGACGATCCGGGAGATCCACCACCGCGTGAAGAACAACCTGCAGACGGTGGCGGCCCTGCTGCGCATGCAGGCACGTCGGCTCAAGTCACCCGAGGGCAAGGACGCGTTGCGCGACGCCATGCGCCGCGTCGGCTCGATCGCCGTCGTCCACGAGACCCTGAGCCAGTCGCTGACCGAGGACGTCTCCTTCGACGAGATCTGCGACAAGATCCTCGCCATGGCGGGCGACCTGGCCGCGAAGGCGGGCACGGTCGTGGCGAAGCGGGAGGGGTCGTTCGGGGTCATCCCGGCGGACGCCGCCACCTCGCTGTCCATGGTGCTCACGGAGCTGTGCCAGAACGCGATCGAACACGGACTCGACGACGCATCCGGGACCGTGACGGTGATCCCGGAACGCACGCCCAACCACCTGCGGGTCACGGTGACCGACGACGGGGTGGGGCTCGCCGACGACTTCGTGATGGGCCAGCAGACCAGCCTGGGGCTGTCGATCATCTCGGCTCTCGTGCACGACATGCTCGGCACGGTGGAACTGGCGCCGCGCGACGACGGCCCCGGCACGAAGGCCGTCGTCGACCTGCCGCTGGACGCGTTGCGCGCGAAGTCGAAGTCGAAGGAGTGAGCGTCCGCAGGTGGGCGCTGGGTCGCTAGTTGTTGCGTAGCCTCGAGCGGGCGTTGCGGCGCTTGATCGCGCGGCGCTCGTCCTCGCTCATGCCACCCCAGACCCCATGGTCCTGGCCGGCTTCGAGCGCCCACGCCAGACACTGGTCGAGGACCTCGCAGCGGTGGCAGATCTTCTTGGCTTCTTCGATCTGGGCCAGAGCCGGCCCGGTGTTGCCCACAGGAAAGAAGAGCTCAGGATCCTCCGTCAGGCACGCAGCCCTATGACGCCAATCCATCGATGGCACTTCCTTTCTGAGGCCCTCGGCCTCTGCATGAGCTACTGCAACATACTCGCTCAAGACGAATCCAACAAGGGGACACCCAGGAATTCACCCGCGCTTGCCCCCTGCCGACCCTTGCGCGAAGCTAGGGTCATGTCTTCGAATCGACGTCGGTTGTTCGAGCCCTTGAGCTTTGGTCTGGCCATAACTCTAACGGGGCTCACCGCAGTTGCGGTGGTTGTGGCAGGAATCGCGTCCATTCTTTCGCTCGACCTGTTCGGGCTCGGCGTCGGAGTCATGCTGCTCGTCTACGGCGCCATCATGTGCGCGATCGTCTACGCCGCCTACCGGCGCCACAGCTGGGCCTGGGGCCTGCTGGTGGCCGTCGCCCTGCTGAACGGGTTCAGCGTCGGGAGCTTCCTGGAGACCGACCAGTGGAGCCAGCGGATCACGATCGGCATCGCGCTGATCTTCATCGTGGCAGCGGGGATCGCGTCGATCCTGCCGTCCACGAGGCTGGCGATGCAACGCGGTCAGAGCTAGCCGGTCAGGCGTCCGGCACCCGCCGACGGTGTGGCGACGAACCACTCCGGCGGCCCGTGGCCGGCATCCGCGAACGCCCGCTCGACGGCGCGCGCCACGGCCTCGGCCGCACCCAGACGCACGAGCGCGATGATGCACCCGCCGAAGCCGCCGCCCGTCATGCGGGCACCGAGCGCGCCCGCCGCGCGGGCCGTCCGGGCGGCGAGGTCCACCGTCGGCACCGTGATCTCGTAGTCGTCCCGCATCGAGGCGTGCGAGGCGTCGAGGACCGGCCCCAGATCCTCCAGCCGGCGGCTCCGAGCGAGTTCGAGCGTTTGCACAACTCGCTCATTCTCAGTGATCACATGGCGGACCCGACGACGCAGCGTCTCGTCCCCCAGCCGCTCCAGGGCGGCACTGAGGTCCTCGACGTCGCGCAGGCTCGTGAGCCCGAGGATGCGCGCCGCCTCCTCGCAGGAGGCCCGACGCGCGCCGTACTCGCCGTCGACGTGGCTGTGCGGCGTCTTCGTGTCGAGCACCAGCAGCTCGAGGGACTGGGAGGCGAAGTCGAGCGGCACCGGTGTGGTCCGCAGGCTGCGGCAGTCCATGAACAGCCCCTCGCCCTCGGAACAGAGCGTGCTCGCGGCCTGGTCGAGCAAGCCGGTGGGGGCGCCGACGTAGTCGTTCTCGGCGCGCTGGGCGAACCTCGCTCGTTCCATGGGCGCGATGTCGAGTCCATAGAGGTCCACGAACGCGGCCACGACGGCACACTCGATGGCCGCCGAACTCGAGAGCCCGGCACCGAGCGGCACGTCGGAACTCAGCACCAGGGTGGCGCCCCCGACCCGATGGCCGGCCTGCTGCAGGGCCCAGGCGACGCCGGCGAGGTATCCCGACCAGCCGCCGGTGCCCGGCCGCAGGTCGGCCAGCGCGATGTGCTGCCGATCGTCGAGCTCGAGTGAGCTCATCACGAGCTGGCCATCATCACGGCGCGAAGCAGCCACCACGGCGCGCTGGCTCAGCGCGAACGGGAGCACGAAGCCGTCGTTGTAGTCGGTGTGCTCGCCGATGAGGTTGACGCGCCCCGGGCCGTACCAGAAGCCCTCGGGGTCGGCCCCGGTCTCCGACCGGAACCGGGCCCGGAGGGCGGCGGTATCCACCATCAGTCGTCCTCGTCATCGAGCCGCGCCAGCCAGGAGGCCAGCCGCTCGATGGGCGTCTCGAACTCGGGGTTGAGGTCCACGAACGTGCGAAGCTGGTCAGCCAGCCACTCGAACGAGACTTCTTCCTCGCCCCGACGATCCGCGAGCTCCTCGAGCCCGCGGTCGGTGAAATACACCTCAGAGCTCCAGGGCGCGGGCCATGAGCTCGTCCTCCTCGGCCTGGTGACGCCTGAGCGACCCGACCGACGGCGCCGACGACGCGGGACGCGTGATCTGGCGCATCCTGAGGTCGTAGTCGGGCAGGTACTCCTTGACCGCCGCGGCCAGGTGCATCGACATGTGCGGCCACGGGCCCTGGTTCTCCGGCTCGTCCTGCACGAAGCGCACGTCGGTGACGTGGCGGTAGCGCTCGAGGATGGCCGCGAGCTCCTCGTCGGGCAGCGGGTAGAGGCGCTCCAGGGCCACGATCGCGATGCGGCCGTCCAGGCCCGCCTTCTCGCGACGCGTGGCGAGCTCCCAGCGCACCTTGCCGGAGCAGAGGATGACCGCCTCGACCTTCGACGGATCCGTGATCGTGGGGTCGTCCAGCGCGGGCCGCCAGCGGCCGGAGGTGAAGTCCTCCGGCATGGAGACCGCGCGCCTGTTGCGCAGCATCGACTTCGGCGTGGCGATGATCACCGGCCGGTGCCAGTTCACGTAGGCGTGCTGGCGCAGCAGGTGGAAGTAGCTCGCCGGCGTCGACGGCTGGCACACGGCCAGCGCGTCCTCGGCGCAGAGCTGCAGCCACCGCTCGAGACGCGCGGAACTGTGGTCGGGACCCTGGCCCTCGTAGCCGTGCGGCAGCAGCAGCACGACGCCGGACTTCTGGGTCCACTTCGCGTTGCCGGAGGCGACGAACTCGTCCGAGATCGTCTGCGCGCCGTTGACGAAGTCGCCGAACTGCGCTTCCCACAGGACCAGCGCGTCCGGGCGTGCGACGGAGTAGCCGTACTCGAAGCCGAGCGAGGCGTACTCGCTGAGCAGCGAGTCGTAGACGTCGAACGTCGCCTGGTCCTCGGTCAGGTGCTTCAGCGGCACCCAGGCCTCGTTGGTGACGCGGTCGACGATGGCGGCGAAGCGCTGCGAGAACGTGCCGCGGCGGCTGTCCTGCCCGGAGAGCCGCACGGGGCGGTTCTCCATCAGCAACGAGCCGATGGCGAGCATCTCGGCGGTCGCCCAGTCGATGGGGCCCTCGAGCATCGCCTTGGCGCGACGCTGCATCTGGGGCAGCACCTTCGGGTGCACCGTGAACCCGTCCGGGAACTCCGAGTAGCTGTCGGCGATCCGCTGGATCGCCTCGGGCGTGATCTCGGTGAGCCGCTCGTCGGGCTTCGTCGGGTAGTACGGCACCTGGCGGTAGTCGTCGTCGGCGGGGCTGTCGTCCTCGCGCATCTCCTTGAAGACGCCCTCGAGGCGTTCGCGGAAGCGGTTCATGACGTCCTCGGCGTCCGCCATCGAGATGTCGCCGCGGCCGATCAGCGCCTCGGTGTACAGGCGGCGGGTGGAGCGCTTCTGCTCGATGAGGTCGTACATCTTCGGCTGCGTGAAGCTCGGGTCGTCGCCCTCGTTGTGGCCGCGGCGGCGGTAGCAGACGAGGTCGATGACGACGTCCTTGTTGAACCTCTGGCGGTACTCGAACGCCACGCGGGCGGCCCGGATGCAGGCGTCGGGGTCGTCCCCGTTGACGTGCAGCACGGGGGCGGAGATGGCCTTGGCCACGTCGGTGCAGTACGTGGAGCTCCGCGACTCGATCGGCGCGGTGGTGAAGCCCACCTGGTTGTTGACCACGACGTGGACGGTGCCGCCGACGCCGTAGCCGCGCAGCTGGCTCATCTGCAGCGTCTCGAACACCACGCCCTGGCCGGCGAACGAGGCGTCGCCGTGCAACAGGAGCGGCATGACCGAGTAGTCGTCGGTGTCGAGCACGTCCTGCTTCGCGCGGGCGATGCCCATCACGACGGGGTTGACGGCCTCGAGGTGCGACGGGTTGGCGGCCAGCGACGTCTTGATCGTCTTGCCGTTGGCGGCGACGAACGTGCCCTCGTTGCCGAGGTGGTACTTGACGTCACCGGTGCCCGACGTTTCGTGATCGCCGTCGAACTCCTTGAAGATCTGGCCGTACTTCTTGCCGACGATGTTGGCCAGCACGTTGAGGCGGCCGCGGTGAGGCATGCCGATGGTGACCTCGTCCAGCGAGTCGTTGGCCGCACCCTGCGCGATCTCGTCGAGCAGCACGATCAGCGATTCGCCGCCCTCGAGCGAGAAGCGCTTCTGGCCGACGAACTTCGTCTGGAGGAAGGTCTCGAAGATCTCCGCCTCGTTGAGCTTGTCCAGCGCGTGCATGTGCTCTTCGTGTGTGAGGGGCGAGTGGCCCTTCTCCATGCGCGCCTGGAACCATTCGCGCTGCTCCGGGTCCGCGATGTGCATGTATTCGACGGCCAGGGTGCGGCAGTAGGTGTCCTGCAGGGTGCTGAGGATCTCCCTGAGGGTCAGGTACTGGCGCGGCTGACCCCCGAACGTGCCGACGGCGAACTGGCGGTCGAGGTCCCAGATGGACAGTCCGTGGGTCTCCAACTGGAGATCGGGGTTGCTGCGCGCGCGGTACTCGAGCGGGTCGATGTCGGCCACCGAATGGCCGAACGTGCGGTAGGCGTTGATCAGCTCGAGTACGCGGGCCTGCTTGCTGACCTGATTGTCGCGGTGCGCGGAGACGTCGGGGGACCAGCGCAGCGGCTCGTAGGGGATGCGCAGCGCCTCGAAGATCTCGTCGTAGAAGTTGTTCTCGCCGAGCAGCAGGCCGTGCAGGACCTTGAGGAATTCGCCGGACTCGGCGCCCTGGATCACGCGGTGGTCGTAGGTGGAGGTGAGCGTGGTCATCTTGGACACGCCCAGCTCCGTGATGCGGGCCAGCGACATGCCCTGGAACTCCGCCGGGTAGTCGATGTTGCCCACGCCGAGGATGAGCCCCTGGCCGGTCATGAGGCGCGGCACCGAGTGGTTCGTGCCGATGCCGCCCGGGTTGGTGATCGTGGCCGTGGTCTTGGCGAAGTCGTCGACGGTGAGCTTGTTGCCCCGCGCCTTGGCGACGACCGCCTCGTAGGCCGACCAGAACTGCGCGAAGTTCAGCGACTCGCAGCCCTTGACGTTCGGCACCAGCAGCTGGCGGGCACCGCCGTCGCGCTGCACGTCGATGGCGATCCCGAGATTGATCATCGGGTTCTCGACCAGGTTCGGCTTGCCGTCGACCAGCTCGTAGTTGCTGTTCATGCTCGGCACGGCCTTGAGGGCCTGGATCATCGCGTACGCGATGATGTGCGTGAACGAGACCTTGCCGCCCTTGGACTGGCGGAGGAAGTCGTTGATATTGGTGCGCTGGTCGATGACCAGCTTCATCGGCACCGAGCGCACGGAGGTCGCCGTCGGCACGCTGAGCGACGTCTCCATGTTCTTGGCGGTGCGCATCGGCGCGCCGCGGAGCACCGTGAACTTCGACTCGTTCTCGGTGGGCTCGGGGCGCAGGGTGGGGCTCGGCGCGTTGGCGGAGAGTCCGGCGCCCGAGCCGGGCTGTGTCGGGGACTCCGACGAGGTGCGCACACTTTCCGTCTTGGGGGACCGCTTCGGGGGAGCGGGTCGCTCCGCAGAGCTGGCGGCGGGCGCGGCCTTCGGGGCCTCGGCCGCGGGCTGCGGCTCCGGCTTGGTAGCAGGCTTCGGCCGGGGCTTCTCTGCGGGTTCGGTGGCCTGGACAGGAGTGCTCGCGCCCTCGTTGGCGAAGTACTGCTGCCAGGTGGCGTCGACGGATTGCGGATCGTCCTGGTACTGCTCCCGCATCTCGTCGATCAACCAGGCATTGGCTCCAAAATCATCGCTGGAATCAACTGTAGACATCTGTGTGAGTGGCTGTGCCACATCCCCTTCGTGAGTCATGTCCCGCAGACTGCTGCGGCTGCTGTTCAGAGCTTAGCCAATTCCGGCAAAGCGTGCGTACGACTGGACCGGAGCGTGAGCCATAGGGCGTAGCCAGTCATCGCCACCAGGGTGAGGTTGCGCAGGACGAGCACCGCGGTCTCCGGGCCGGAGCCCAGGGGGAGGGCCATGATGCCGAACGCGCCCCACGGGTAGGTGAACTGGGTCAGCCCGCCGACCACGACCAGCGCCACGGCCAGGACGTGGACGTGGCGCCTCAAGCGGTCGTCGTCGACGCGCAGCAGCAGGGCCGCGACGGGGCCACCCAGCCACAGGATGTACTGCGGGGACAGCGTCTTGTTGACGATGATCGTCATGAGGATGATCGAGAGGACGGCGAGCAGGATCGCGTCGGGCCCGGAGCGCCGCCGGATCAGGAGAACGGCGAGCCCGGCGGTGGCCACGAAGGACAGGACCGTGAGCACGCCAGCCACGGCGAGCAGCGCTTCGACACCGGGCCCGAAGATCTCCAGCGCGTTGTACTCGGAGAGTTCGATGTGCCACGACGGGTTGTCGGTGAACGTGCGCAGCCACATCAACGACAGCGCGGGGACCGACTCGATCTGGAGGCCGCGATCGCCCTGCCAGGTGAGGGGATTGGTGTTGCGCGTCCAACCCTCGACCGCTAGCGAGATCGCCGCCAGCCCGAATCCGGCCGCGACGAATCCGACGACGCGGCCTCGGGCGGGGTGGGCGCTCGGGTCGGGCGCGAGCATGGGGGCGATGAGCAGCGCCGGCCAGAGTTTGATGGCGGCGCCGACGCCCACCATCGCCCCCGCCAGGCGGGGCCGGGAAACGAGCCACATGCAGGCCCAGGCCACCAGTGCGGCGGGGAGGAGGTCGAACCGGAACCAGACGATGGCCCCGTTGGCGCCGGTGAAGAGGATCCAGAACAGCGAGCCCTGCCAGCGCCCCCGCCGGTACAGGCTGAGGGCGACGAGGGCGTCGAGCAGGAGGAAGAAGGCGGTGTGGAGCGCGAACCATCGGTCCCAGCCGCCGCCGAGGCGGTAGAGCGCGTGGAGGAGCCATACAGCGGGCGGGGGGTACTCGAGCATCACGTCGTCGGCCCCGTTCTCGAGGCGGTCGAGGTGGAACCCGTAGTAGCTGACGTCGTTGGCGACGAACTTCGCGTCGGGGTGGCGCCACATCAAGTAGATCACGACGCGGGTCACGACGAACAGCAGGATGAGTAGCGTCGGTGCCAGCAGATCTCGTCGTGGCACTTGCACCCCCTAGTTCATACCGGTCCAGGGGCGCCCCCGCGAGGATTCGAACCTCGGCTCCCGCCTCCGGAGGGCGGTGCTCTATCCCCTGAGCTACGGGGGCCGGCGGGCCTGGGGCCCGAACCTCGGCAAGACTAGCAAAGAATCGCCCTGCGTCCGATTCGATAGGTTGGGGGAATGCGGAAAGTCCTCATCGTCGCCGTGCTGCTGCTCACCGCCTGTGTGTCGAGACCCGACCCCGATCCGGCCGTGATGCGCGATTCCGCGCCCCCCTGGGACGCACCCCGCGACGCGATCTCCTACATCGACGCCGCGGGCCTCGAACAGCGCCCGCTGGGGGAGGACACCGACATGTGGGTGGTGGCGCTCACCGTCGAGGTTGGCGGCCAGGACGTGCTCGTCCCCGCCAAGATCGGCATCGACGGGCCGCGCGCGATCCAGGCGGTCGTACACACGCACGACGAGCAGGGCGACGTGTGGCTGGAGGGCCCCGACAACGACGTCGCCACGCTCGGCCATTTCTTCAGCCTCTGGGGCGTGGAGTTCGACGGCGACTGCCTCGCCTCGCACTGCGAGGAGCTCACGGTGCTCGCGGACGGGGAGCCGGTCGACGACCCCGTGAACCTCCAGCTGCGTGGCCACCAGACGGTCGAGGTCAGCGTCCGCTAGCGGATCTCTGGCAGGCTTAGGGCCACTATGACCCACACGCACATCGCAGGCTCCCTCCACGCCGACTACTCGGGCATCCAGCCCCAGTGGCTGCAGTGGCCCGAGGATCTCAATGCCCTCGACGCGAAGCTCTGGCCGCGGGGGACCCACCGCGACGACGAGGGTCGCGTCGTCGTGGGCGGCTCAACGCTGGAGGACCTCGTCGCCGAGCACGGGTCGCCGTCGTACTTCATCGACGAGGCGGACTTCCGGTCCCGCTGCGCGGACTTCCGCGAGGCGTTCCCGGGCTGGAAGATCTTCTACGCGGCGAAGTCGCTGCTCACGAGGACGATCGCCCGCTGGGTGGCGGAGGAGGGGCTGAACCTCGACGTCACCACGATGGGCGAGATGCGCATCGCATTGGCCGGCGGCATGCCGGCCGAGCGGCTCGGGTTCCACGGCAACAACAAGTCCGACGAGGAGATCGTGTTCGCGCTCGAACAGGGGGTCGGCCGGATCATCGTCGACTCCTTCCACGAGATCGAACGCATCGAGGCGCACTGCGAGGCCGGCGGCCACAAGGCGCGCGTGATGGTGCGCGTCACCACCGGCGTCGAGGCCCACACCCACGAATACATCGCCACGGCGCACGAGGACCAGAAGTTCGGGCTCTCGATCACCGGCGGGCAGGCGCTGGCCGGGCTGGTGCGCTGCCACCACTCGCCGCACATGGAGCTCGAGGGCATCCACAGCCACAGCGGTTCGCAGATCTTCGAGACCATGGGCTTCGAGGTGGCCATCCGTCGCACCCTCAAGCTGGCGCACCAGTTCAAGACGGCTACCGGCGTGGAGCTCCCCGCGCTCGACCTGGGCGGTGGCTTCGGGATCGCCTACACGGAGGCCGACACCCCGAAACCCACCGGGGAGATCGCCGAGGCCTTCGAGGAGATGATCGCGCACGAGTGCCGCGCCTTCGGCCTCCGGCGTCCCGAGCTGTCGATCGAACCGGGGCGCGCGATCAGCGGGCCGGCCGGCGTGGCCGTGTACACCGTCGGCACCGTCAAGGCCGTGGAGCTCGAGGGCAACAAGACCCGCACCTACGTGTCCGTCGACGGCGGGATGAGCGACAACATCCGCCCGGCGCTGTACGCGGCCGAGTACTCGGCCGTACTCGCGGGGCGCACCTCGGATGCCGAGCCGGTGCTCTGCCGCGTCGTCGGCAAGCACTGCGAGGGCGGGGACATCCTGATCCGCTCGGTATTCCTGCCCGGGGACATCCGGATCGGGGACCTGATCGCGGTGCCCGGCTCCGGCGCCTACGCACGCTCGATGGCGAGTAACTACAATCAGGTGCCGAGACCCCCCGTCGTCGGCATCAAGGACGGAACGAGCTCGGTGCTGCTCCGCCGCGAAACCCTGGACGACCTCATGCGTCTCGACGTTGGAGAGTGAACATGTCTGAACCCCTGAAGATCGCGCTGCTCGGCGCGGGCGTCGTCGGCAGCCAGGTTGCCCGCATCCTGGACGAACAGGCCGGCGAGCTCGAGGCTCGCGTCGGCCGCCCGCTGGAGATCATCGGCGTCGGCGTGCGCGACGTCGCCAAGGAGCGCCCCGGCATCGACCCGTCGCTCATCACCGCCGACCTGGAGCCGCTGGTGGAGGCCGCCGACGTGGTCATCGAGGTGATGGGCGGCATGGAGCCGGCCGGCAGCCTGGTGCGCCGGGCGCTGACCAGCGGCACCTCCGTGGTGACGGCGAACAAGGAACTGCTGGCGGAGAACCTCGCCGAGTTCTCGTCCCTGGCCGACGCCAGCGGGGCGGACCTCTACTTCGAGGCCGCCGTCGCCGGCGCGATCCCGATCGTGCGCCCCCTCAGGGAGTCGCTCGTCGGCGACGAGGTCTACGAGGTGATGGGCATCCTGAACGGCACCACCAACTTCATCCTCGACAAGATGATCACCTCCGGCCTCGAGTTCGACGAGGCCCTGCAGCAGGCGAAGGACCTCGGCTACGCGGAGGCGGACCCGACGGCTGACGTCGGCGGCCACGACGCCGCAGCCAAGGCCGCGCTGCTCGCCGGGCTCGCCTTCCACAGTGATGTGAAGGGCAGCCAGGTTTTCCGCGAGGGCATCACCGGCATCACCAAGCAGGACATCGAGGCCGCCAAGGCGATGAATTGCACCGTGAAACTGCTGGCGGTCGCGAGCATCAACGGCGACGACGTCGCGGTCAAGGTGCACCCCGCCATGGTGCCGCTGACGCATCCGCTGGCCAACGTCTCGGGCGCCTTCAACGCTGTATTCGTCACCTCGCGCGAAGCGGGCGAGCTCATGTTCCTGGGCCCCGGCGCAGGGGGAGCGCCCACGGCCTCCGCCGTGATGGGTGACGTCGTCACGGTCGCCCGGCACATCGTCCGCGGCGGCTCGACGCCGTCGTCGTCGAACTACCGGCGACGCCGCGTCTCCGACATCGGGGCCAGCCGCACCCGGTACTTCATCTCGCTGGAGGTGGAGGACCGCCCCGGCATCCTCGCGAAGTCGGCCACCGTGTTCGCGACGCACCACGTCTCGGTGCAGACCGTGCAGCAGTCCTATCTCGAGGGCCTGGAGCGCCAGGACGGATTCTCCGCACGCCTCGGCTTCATGACGCACGAGGCCACCGAGTCGGACCTCGCCGCCGTCGTCGAGGAACTCCGGGCTGCGGACTTCGTCGGCCCGAACGTGCGGTTCATGCGCATCGAAGGATCGTGATGCGGGTCCGCGTACCCGCCACGACGGCCAACCTCGGGTCCGGTTTCGACTGCGTGGGCCTGGCGATCGACTGGTACGACGAGCTGGAGCTCACCCTGGGTGGGGAGGGCGTGCGGGTCGACGTCACGGGCGAGGGTGCCGAGCAGGTGCCGCTGGACGAGACGCACCTCGTCGTCGCCACCATCCGGCGCGGACTGGAGGAGTGGGGCGACGGCGTCCTACCGCCGATGCGGCTGCGCAGCCACAACACGATCCCGCACTCCCGGGGCCTCGGCTCCTCGGCCTCCGCGATCGTCGCCGGCCTGGCCCTGGCCTGGGGCATCGCGCGCGACGAGCCGCTCGATCTGCAGGAACTCGGCAGGCTCTCCAGCATCCTCGAAGGGCACGCCGACAACGCCGCGGCGTCCGTCTACGGGGGCGCGACGCTCGGCTGGATCGAGGACGGGGACGTCACCATCCACCCGCTGCGGGTGCACGACGACCTCGTCACGCGGGTGTGGGTGCCTGAGCTCGAAGTGCTGACCAAGGGGGCGCGCGCCGTGCTGCCCGAGCGGGTCACGCACAGGGACGCCGTCGCGCAGGCGGCATCGGCCGCGACGCTGATCCTCGCGCTCGACCAGCGCCCCGACCTGCTGCTCAAGGCCACAGCCGACCGCCTGCACCAGCGCTACCGCGCGGACATGATGCGCGGCAGCTACGACCTGATGGAGGCGTTGCGGGACGTCCGGGTGCCCGCCACCATCTCCGGGGCCGGGCCGACGGTCATCGCCGTCGGGACGAGTGAGCAGCTCGCGGTGGCTGATGAGATCCCCGCCGGGGGCTTCGCCATGCACGAGCTGGGCCTCGGCCGCGGCGTCGAATTGTGGAGATAGTGGCACTACTTCGGCGTTCGACACTTGCTTCGTAGACCATGCAGGGTCTATGCTGTTGGCATGTGGAGCGTCGACATCGAGCTGATTGCTTGGTGGCTCGCTTCGCTGGATGACGGTTCGCGTGAGCAGGTTGTCGCCGCGATCGAGTTGCTGGAGGACCGAGGTCCGCAGCTCGGGCGTCCCGTCGTCGACACCGTGTCCGCATCCCGGCACAAGAACATGAAGGAACTCAGGCCAGGGTCGTCTGGTCGATCCGAGTTGCGTGTTCTGTTCGCATTCGATCCGGAGCGATCGGCGATCATGCTGATTGCCGGAGACAAGGCCGGCGATTGGAAGCGTTGGTACAAGCGGAACATTCCGCTGGCCGACGACCTGTTCGACGACCACCTGCGTGTACTGAGAGGGGAATGATCCATGGCAATGACACTCAGGGACTTTGTCGCTGAGCATCCTGTCGACCGAGAGCGCGTCGAGGCGCACAAGGAACGGATGCTCGCGGAGGTCCGCGCCTACCGCTTGCGTGAACTGCGCGAGCAGGCCGGCCTGACGCAAGCGCAACTGGCAGAGCGCATCGGCGTTGGCCAGCGGCAGGTGTCGAAGATCGAGAACGGCGACCTCGACAGCGCGAAGGTCGGCACCATCCGCAACTATCTTAAGGCTGTGGGCGGCGAGCTCGCGCTCGAGTACGTGTTGGGTGACCAGCGCATCCAGGTCGCCTGAGCTGGTCAAAGGCTACTTGGCTACGGAACGCGGTGCAGTACCGCTTCAACGTGTGCGTGGATGTCCTGCCCGCGCAGTTTTATGTGACCTACGGCAGACGATTCGGGTGATCAGTGGGCGAGGCGGGTCGTGACCTGTGGCACTGGCGCGGCGCCTGTTTGTCAAGTCCCCAGGGAACGGGGGCGCACCTGCCTGCATTCATGCGTAGTGCGTAGTTGGTCACAGGGTCGAGGGCTGCTAGTCTTGAGTTTGGTTCCCGTTGATTGCATCGCGTGAGGGACATCTATCCCACCTTGAAACGCAACCGGTCTAACCACTTATAGCTACCCCGGCCACGCCTGGTTCGAATGGCGTGCGGAAGGAAACTCCGTGACCGAATCTTTGGCGAGTCTGAAACTCGTCGATCTCAAATCCAAGGCCTCCACCATGGGGATCAAGGGCATCTCCGGCATGCGCAAGGCCGATCTCATCGCCGCCATCGAGGGCAAGGGCTCGTCGACGTCGCAGCCCCGCGCGGCCAAGGGCGAGCAGCGCCCGGCGGCCCAGGAGGCCCTCCCCGACACCGACAAGCAGCCCTCCGGCCAGCAGCGTCAGCAGGCGCAGGGTGACGGGGGACAGCAGCAGTCCGCGCAGGCCCAGCAGGGCGGCGGGCAGTCGGATGGCGGGCAGGGCGGCCAGGACTCCCGCAGGACGCGTCGTCGACGTGGCACCGGCGGCACCGACCGCAACCCGGCCGATCAGGAGGCCGTCAACGAAGAGGTCGGCGAGCTCCTGGCAGCCGCGATGGGCGAGCCGCCCCGCAAGCAGACGAGGCAGGATAACCAGCCGCAGGCCCAGCGCCAGCAGCAGCCACAACACCAGCAGCAGTCGCAGCACGACGACTCCGACCACCAGGGCGGCACGCGCCGCAACCGCCGTCGCCGCAACCGCGAGCGCGAGCGCCCGCAGAACCGCCGCCGAGGCGGCGGCCAGGGCTTCGACCGCATGGAGGCGGAGCCGGAGATCGCCGAGGGTGACGTGCTCGCGAACGTGAGCGGCATCGTCGACATCCTCGACAACTACGCCTTCGTCCGCACCTCCGGCTACCTGCCGGGCTCGCACGACGCCTACGTCTCGATGGGCACGGTGCGCCAGTACGGGCTGCGCCGCGGTGACGTGATCACCGGCGCGATCCGCCAGCCCCGCGAGGGCGAACGCCGCGAGAAGTACAACCCGCTGGTGCGGCTGGACAGCGTCAACGGCGATGCGCCGGAAAAGGCGAAAAACCGCCCGGAGTTCGCGAAGCTCACTCCGCTGTACCCGCAGGAGCGGCTGCGGATGGAGACGACGCAGAACGGCTACCTGGGGCGCATCGTCGACCTGGTGGCGCCCATCGGCAAGGGCCAACGAGGGCTGATCGTGTCCCCGCCCAAGGCTGGTAAGACGATGGCCATGCAGTCGATCGCCAACGCGATCGCCGAGAACAACCCCGAGGTCCACCTCATGGTGGTGCTCGTGGACGAGCGCCCGGAGGAGGTCACCGATTTCCAGCGGACCGTCTCCGGCGAGGTGATCGCGTC
>JAAYZP010000212.1 GCA_012514785.1 Propionibacterium sp.
ACATGGCCGCCTACAAGGCGCGCGTGATCCACGAGAGCTACAAGGGCCGACTCCGCCCCCGCGACCACTACGCGCTCGGCTGGCTGCCGCGCTGGGGACGCCTGATGACGAAGCTGCCGATGCTGCCGGGGCTGGTCAACGCCGTCGGCGCCGCGCCCGTGCTGGGCAACGCGCTGAAGTTCGCCGCCGGCGTCGACGCGCGCCGGCAGATCCCCAGGTTCGCGAAGAAGAGCGCCAAGTCGGGGCTGGCGAAGCTCGTCGCGGAGCACGACAACGCCCCGCGCACCAAGGGCCGCGTGCTGCTCTGGGTGGACTCCTTCACCGACTGCTTCGAATCCAACACGTTCGCGGGCATGGTGCACGTGCTGCTGAAGCTCGGCTACGAGCCGGAGGTGCTCAGCAACAACGCCTGCTGCGGCCTCACCTGGATCTCCACCGGCCAGCTCGACGGCGCCCGCCGCCAGATCCGCGGGGCGGCCCGTGTGCTGGCGCCCTACGTCGCCGAAGGGGTGCCGATCGTCGGCCTGGAGCCCAGCTGCACCGCGGTCTGGCGCAGCGACGCCCCGGAGTTGCTGCCGAACGACGCGAACGTCGCCGCTCTGAACGGCACCGTGCTCACGCTTGCCGAGTTCCTGGAGCGCGACGACGACTTCACTCCCCCGGACCTCTCGGGGCACACCATCGTCGCCCAGCCGCACTGCCACCAGGCCTCCGTGGTCGGCTGGCAGGCGGATCGCAAACTCCTCGAGGCGACGGGCGCGAAGCTCGTCTCCGTCGGCGGCTGCTGCGGGCTGGCCGGCAACTTCGGCGTCGAGCGCGGCCACCACGAGGTGAGCGTGAAGGTGTTCGAGAACGACCTCGGGCCCGCCATCGAGGCGCACCCCGACGCGATCGTGCTCGCCGACGGCTTCTCCTGCCAGACGCAGCTGCGCTCGCTCGCCGACCGCGGCTCCATGTCGCTCGCGGAGTTGCTGGCCACGCACTGAAACCATTGCAACCTGGCGGCGTCCTGAGGCGTAATAGGGGTGAATGACCGTTAGGAGGCCACCATGGATGAGTCGGAGTTCGACGCGTTCTACCGCGCGTCGTTTGCGAAGCTCGTCGGCCAGATCCACGCGATGTGCGGCAACCGCGCCGAGGCCCAGGACGCGGTCCAGGAGGCGTTCGTGCGCGCCTGGGACCACCGTCGGAAACTCGACGTCGACCTCGGCCCCGAGGCCTGGGTACGCACCACGGCGTACCGGCTGGCCGTCAGCAACTGGCGCAAACTCCGCCGGGGCCGCCGCGAACCCGACCGCGCGCTCGAGACCCGCCCCGCCACCGAACCCAGCGCGGACCTGCTGATCATCAACGCCGCCCTCGCCAAGCTCCCCGAGCCGCAGCGCCGCGCCATCGTCCTGCACCACCTCTGCGACATGTCCGTCGACGACGTCGCCCGCGAGACCGGCGCCCCCACCGGCACCGTGAAGGCCCGCCTGTCCCGGGGACGCGAGGCCCTCGCCCGCATCCTCCACAGCGAGAAGGAGTACCGCCATGCCTGAGCGTATCCCCGAACTGGACCGGTTCCTGACCCACACCGAGGAGACCCCCATGATGCCCGCCAGCGAAGTTCGTCGTCGCGGAGATCGACGCCGCACCGTACGCCGCAGCGCCATGGGCGCCGGAGCCCTCGCACTCACCGTCGTGGCGGGATTCGGGCTGGCGCAGACGCCGCTCTTCGACGGCCGCGCACCCGACCCGGACGCGATACCGCTTCCGGCTGACCCGACGTCGGAGCCGGCCCCGACCTGGCCGCAGTCCGAGGAGCCCCGGCCCACCGATCCGGCCGCACCCGCGCCGTCGTGGGCGAACGTGCCTGCGGCCGACGAGCTCTTCCACGCGGAGGTGCCGGCGGAGGTGCGCGCCGAGCAGGAGGGCCTGCCGCAGGCGGCGCTCAGCTTCTGCGACCCGGGCGCGTACGGCGATCCGCA
>JAAYZP010000213.1 GCA_012514785.1 Propionibacterium sp.
CAGGATGCCGATGACCGGAGTGATGCCGCTGCCCGCGGTGAGGAACAGCACCCGTTGGGGGGCGGGTTCAGGCAGGGTGAAGTCGCCGGTGGCCTGGTCGAGGTACACGAACTGGCCGGGGCGGAGCCGGTGCAGGATGTGGTTGCTGACCTTGCCGTCGGGGATGGCCCGCACGGTGATGGAGAGCGTGTCCGCGTCGACGGGCCCGGTCAGCGAGTAGGCCCGCCACAGGCGCACGCCGTCGACTTCGAGGCCGATGCGGATGTACTGCCCTGCCTCGGGACGGATCCAGCCGCGGCCCGGGCGGATGGTGACGGTGGTAGCGGTGGCCGTCTCGCGGGAGACGGCTTCGATGCGGCCGCGGAGGTCGGCGTCGAAGCGCAGCGGGTCGATCAGGCCCAGGAAGTCGGCCGGGACGAGCGGTGTGGCGATCGCACCGGCGACGCCGCGGAGTCCTCGGCGCACAACTCCGGCAGCCTGTCGGCCGAAGTGCCGCAGGCCGTGCTTCCGGCCGTCGGCCCGCGCAAGAACATCCACTGCGAACACACTAACCTACGGTGGCGTAACTTTGCGTGTCGTCCAGATGAACTCCACCCGACGGCCCGGAGCACGCCGTCGCGGGCGCCCTTGATTCCCGGCCGATTCCGGAGTGCAATGGACACATGACCAGCTTCGCCGACCTCACCGCTTCCCCAGCCCTCGCCACCTCGATCCGCCTGACCGACGAGGCGGGCATCGTCGTGGACGAGTCGGGCTGCGACGTCGACGACCTCGTGTTCTGCGGCGCCCCCGAGGTGCGGGTGCCGGCCGGCGAACCCTGGGCCGGCGTCGTCGACCTCGCCATCGAGCGCGGCTGGGTCGGCGTCGAGGCCCTCGCCGCGCTGGACGGCACCGTCGACGACGTCACCCGGGCCAACGGCGCCGCCCACGGCCAGCGCGTCGCCGACTCCGTCAGCTCCGTGCGCACCTGGGACCGCAGCACCGACGCGCAGCGCACCTTCGCCGCCGCCGACTGCCGCTTCACCGACGGCGACTCCGCCCTGGAAGAGACCCTCGACGACGGATTCGCACGCTACGTGATCCTCGACGTCCGGTTCCTGTTCAAGCAGGGCGACCTCACCGCCCCCATCCGCGACGAGGCCCTGGCCGCCGCGCTAGGCGTCGACGTCGGGGCCCGCCTGCCGCTGGCCGAGGTCCGCGACGCCGCCCGCTCCGGCTAGGCGATGCTGACGGCCCCGCGCGCAAGGAGCCGGGCCGCAGGCGTCTCGAGCTCGATCGAGCCGCGGGTGTAGATGCGTCCCGTCGAGGCCCACTCCAGCACCGATTCCGTGTTTCGGATGAAGGACCTCCACGCGCTCGGGCCGTGGTGCCACGGCGAATCCAGCAGCCGCCAGCCGCGCACCGCCATGAGCATGCCCATCTCCTCGTCCATCGACCGGTCGACGCTCCCACCCGCCGCCAGGTGCAGCAACAGGAACACCGCCGCGTCGCCGCCCTCGTCCGGGCGCTCCACAGGGAGCCGTCGGGCGACGTGCCACCACAGCCCCACCGGATCGGTCCGCAGCTTGGCACCCGCCTTCGTCAGCAACAGCCGGCCGCGTAGCTTCCGGACCAGCCCCATGCGCGTGATGATCTCCCGCGCATCGAGGAGCGGCAGGGTCTGGGCCTCGGTCGTCGAGGATCCGACCCACCTCCGCTCCGGATCCAGCTCGGCCATCAGCACCTTGACGCTCGCCGGTCTGAGGTAGCCGGCCGCGGTCAGGCCGACGCCCTCGTCGCCCACGTGGTCGAGGAAGGCCCGGATCACGGCGGTGGCCGAGTGGGCGTCGCCGGGATCAACCTCCACCGGCTCCTCGACGCCCGCGGCGTCGACGAACCCGGCCACGTAGCGGGCGGCCTCGTGGGCCAACCCGTCGAACAGGCCACGGATCGCGGCCGGGTAGGCGTCCATGTCACCGATGAACCGACGCAGCGCCTCGCCGCCGGCCAGCGCCCGGCGCACGGCCGCGTCGTGGGCGTCGACGTCGAACGTCGCCGCGGCCTCCCTCGTCATCCCCCAGTTGGTCACCACTTCCCGCGCCCACTCGTGCTCCGGGTGATCAGAGTCCTCGGCGGCGTCGAAGATGGACGAGTAGAAGTGGATGCCGCCGATGTCCTCGGGCGGGCAGGCGCGTCGGCCCGCGACGCAGCCCGCGTGGTCGTCGTCGGCGGCCCGGGGCTCGGCCTTCTCCAGCACGACGGTGTGGTGCCAGCTGTCGCCGAAGTCGTACCAGTAGTGCAGCTTGTCCTTCGGCGCGGTGACCATCGCGTCGAGGCGGATCGTCGCCTCCGGCTGCCCCTCGTCGCCCTCGGAGATGTCGAAGTCGGTCAGGATCTTCTCGCTCGTGCGCCCTCGCGGGTCGTAGCCGGGCGTGAACTGGTGCAGGTGGCTGTTCGTCCAGCCCATGGCGGCCTGCAGCACCTCGTGGAACTGGTCGAGGGTCACGTCCGACGGCACGACGATGCGGCGCCAGATCGGCGGCTTCGCACCGTCCAGGCTCACCTTGAGCGTGTAGCGCTGCGGGCTCTTCGGCGGCGCGGCGAGCCGGAGCGGCTCGGTCGGCTGCTCCCACGCCGAAGCACTGGTGTACTGGGCCATCTGTTGGAGGAGTTGCATCATCTCCTCCGGCGGCATCTCGCGAGGGTCGACGCCGATCGTCTCGGTCAGCCACTGCAGGACGTCATCGTTCGACGAGTCCGGGCCGGGTGCTCCGTTGCCCATATCCACCTCCGAGTGCCAAGAATTCGGAACCACGCTACAGCCCGAGCCAGCCCCACGCACCACCCCGAACCCTCTACAGTCGACGGCATGACTTCGTTCCGCGGCA
>JAAYZP010000214.1 GCA_012514785.1 Propionibacterium sp.
GCCCGTCCGCTGCTGAACTGGTTCGTGGAGGAGCAGATCGAGGAAGAGGCGACGGTCACGGAGATCCTCAACCGCATCAAGCTGGTCGGCGACGACGGCCACGGTGTCCTGCGGCTCGACGAGGAGCTCGGCAGCCGCACCGGAGGGTCCACGGAGGACACCGGCAACTGATCGTGCAAGTGGGTGACGTCAGCAGGAACGGTTGGCTTGATTTCGACCATCGCGGGCTCGTTCCTCGCGCCGCGAGCTCAATCAGCAATTAGCTGCGGGTCGAACCTGCAAGAAATCGCGTCGTAAGTGCGTTTTCTCCCTCCCTGAGGCCCGGAATCTTCATTTGCGACGCGATTTCTTGCACTCATGCCAGCGTGGTCGCGTGTTGGGGCCCTTCGTGTGCTCCTTCGTCGCGGCGATGGCGCGCCTTACTCAGACCGACGCCTCAGGTTCGCGGCTAGGCCTTTCACGATCCCTCACCTGACAGGAGCAGTCCCTGCCCCGGTCCGGGGTGGTTTCGACCACGCCGCAGGGCTGACGCCCGGCGGCGGCTCAACCATCTTGGGCCGAAGGGTCACCCGCCCGGGGGGCTTTGAACCGCCTTCTCGTCCTATGGAGACGCGAAGCGGCCGCGAAGCTGCAGAGCCCTTCGACCATGGTGCAGCGACTACGTCGCGGCACGAGCTCAGGAACCGCGTCGCGGGCGGGCTCAACCATCTATGGGGGAATCCTGCTGTGCCGAGGCGCTGCACGTTCCCTCCCCCGCCTCCTCCTGCAAGACTATGCCCCATGGATTCCCCCGCGCCGGCCGAGCCCACCGCCGACGAGCCCGTGCTCGCGACCACCTGGACCCTCCGCGACTTCCTCCCTGCCCTCGGGGTCTCGCTGTCCGCGTTCCTGCTGTTCGCCCTGCAACTCCACGGCTGGGGCCACCTGTTCCTGGTGGCCAGCCTCGTCGGCGCCTACCTGCTGAACAAGTCGCTCGGCAAGGACCTCTTCCTGATCGGCGTGGGCATCGCGATCGTCAGCGCCACCTCGATGGAGGCCGACGTCAGCTGGGACCGCTTCTTCACCATCGGCACCGTCCTCATCCTCGCCGTGCTCACGCCGTCGCTCATCGACCGCTTCATCTACCGACGCCGCGCCATCCGCTTCCCCTGGCTCGGCAAGCACAAGTGGGGCAAGACCGAGATCATCTACCTCATCGCGGTGCCGTTCCTCGGCTGGGCGATCCTCCCCTACTACTTCATCAACTCCGGCGCCTACCTCAACTGGCCCCACATCACCGACACCAGCGAACTCATCCGCTTCTTCATCGGCGTCAACTTCGTCGGCACCTGGGACGAACTCTTCTTCATCTGCACCTGCTTCGCCCTGCTACGGCGGCACTTTCCCGTCTGGCTCGCCAACCTGCTGCAGGCCACCATCTTCGTGTCGTTCCTGTGGGAGCTCGGCTACCGCGAGTGGGGCCCGCTCCTCACCATCCCGTTCGCGCTGATCCAGGCCTTCCTGTTCGACCGCACCGGGTCCCTGATCTACGTGCTCGTCGTCCACCTGCTGTTCGCCCTGCAACTCCACGGCTGGGGCCACCTGTTCCTGGTGGCCAGCCTCGTCGGCGCCTACCTGCTGA
>JAAYZP010000215.1 GCA_012514785.1 Propionibacterium sp.
TCACGCTGGTGGCCAGCCGGATGTTCGGCCCGGTGCTCGCCAGCTCCGCCGAGGGGTTCTGGCTGATGGAATCGCCGATGGATCGTCGCCGCCTGCTCGGCGGCCGTTTCGTCGTCTCGGTGCTGCTCGCGGGGGTGCTCGTCGCCGTCTTCGCCGGCCTGGTCGCTGCCCTGACGGGCTCCTCGCTCGTCAACGTCGGCATCTGGGCAGGCTCTGCCGGGCTCGCCGCCGCGGGGTTGACCGCGTTGGCAGGGCTGGAGCAGACCTTCGACCGCCGGGCACTGATCGTCGCGGTGCAGTGGGTCACCGGACTCGCGGCCGCCGCCACCCTCGGGCTGCTGGTGGCCGCCGCAGCCGGGTGGCTCTCGATCGAGGCGAGCGTCGACGTCGACTTCGTCATCCTCGGGGGAGCAGTCGGGCTCGTGCTGCTCGTGCTGGCGGGGATCTGGGCGTTCACGCGCCTCAGGGAGATCCGGCGCGCACGCCTCACCTCCGGCGGCTCGCTGCTCAACAGCCTGCAGGGTGCCGCGTTCGCGCTCGAGTTCGCGCTCATCCGCGACATCCTCGTCGAGGCGAAGCAGCGCGAGAAGGGCCACGTGAACCCGACGCGCGGCTCCGGCCGGGGCACCACCGCGCTCGTGATGCGCGACGTGCAGCGGCTCATGCGCAACCCGCTGAGCGTCGTGGTGTTCATCGGCACGATCATCGTCCCGTACGCCGTGACGGCGCTCGGCCTGCAGGCCCTCAACGTCGCCATCTCCGGCATCGTCGTGATGGCGGCGCTCATCCCGTTCATGAACTCCCTTCGGGTCCTCTCGCGCACGAAGGGGCTCGCGCGACTCTTCCCGTTCTCGCCGACGAAGCTGCGCCAGGCCACGATGGTGGTCCCGGCCCTGCTCGCGCTGGTGTGGGTGGTCGGCGCGTTCCCGGCGTTCGCTGGGCTCACAGGGGAGGAGCCGGTGCCGTTCTTCGAGGCGGCCTCCACCGCCGTCGTCGCGGGGCTCGGCGGTTTCCTCGGCGCCGTGCGCTGGGTGTCCGCGAAGCCGGCGTCGTACTCCGGCCCGCTGGTGGCCACCGGCACGGGCGCGATGCCGCCGGGCCTGATGTTCTCGATGATCCGCGGGTTCGACATGATCGCGCTCACGACGCTGCCGCTCCTGTTCGGGCTGCCCGCCTGGGTCTCGATCGTCATCGGGGCGATCGCGTTCGGTTTCCTCAGCTCGGGTCTCGACCAGCAGACGCTGATGGAGCAGTCGCAGGAGCAGCGCGAGGAGCTGGACCGGGAGAAGGCGCGTGCGCGCGGCGAGGGCCCGGCCAAGCAGAAGATCAAGGTCCAGCGTGGCCAGAGCGGCGGGCAGCGTCGTCGCTAGCCGCAGGCGAACCGCGCCCGGTCAGTCCAGGTCCAGCGCCTGCAACATCGGGATGAACTTCGCCCGGGTCTCAGCCAGCTCGTCGGCCGGTTCGGAATCCGCGACGATGCCCGCGCCGGCGAACAGCCGGATCTGCTCCGGGCTCTCCGGGTCGCAGTAGCCGCCGCGCAGCGCGATCGTCCACTCCCCGTCGCCCTGCATGTCCACCCAGCCGACGGGCCCCGCGTAGCGTCCCCGGTCCATGCCCTCGATATCCGCGATCATGTCGCGCGCGAGGTGCGTGGGCGTCCCGCAGACCGCGGCCGACGGGTGTAGCTCTGCGGCCATCCGCAGCGAGCTCACCCCGGGATCGGCGACGCCGGTGATGTCGGTGGCCAGGTGCAGCACGTTCGGCAGCGGTAGCACCGACGGCGCCTCCGGCACGTTCATGGCCCGGCAGAAGTGCTCAAGGGCTTGCGCGACCGAGTCGACGGCGAACTCGTGCTCGCGCATGTCCTTGGTGCTGCGCGCCAGCTGGGCGGCCTTCGAGAGGGGGTCCGTCTGGTCCGGGCCGACGGAGATGGTGCCCGCCAGGACGCGCGACGTGACGAGCCCGTCCGCGACGCGCACCAGCAGCTCCGGCGTGGCGCCGACCATGCCGTCGATGAGGTAGGTCCAGGTCATGGGGTAATGCTCGAGCAGCCGCGCGACGAGGGCGCGCAGGTCGATCGGGACGTCGGCGCGCGCGATCAGGTCGCGCGCGAGGACCACCTTGTGGACGTCGCCGGTGCGGATCAGCTCGACGCAGCGGGCGACGATGCCCGCCCACTCGTCCTGCGTAATGGTGCCCTGGCCGAGCTGGAGCCCCGTGGGGAACACCGGCGCGTCGCCCGGCGGGGGAAGCGTGAGGTCGCGCTCGTCGCCGAGTTTCGTCAGCCAGTACTGGCCGGCGCGCCGCCCGACGATGATCCTCGGCACGGTCAGCACCGAGCGAAATGCCGAGCGGTCCGGGTCGAAGACGAAGGAGCCGAGCGCGAGCGGCCCGATGCCGCTGGCGCCGGGGAATTCGGAGTCGTGGTCGATCTGGGACGCGATCTCGGACCACCAGACGTCGGCCGTCTGGATGTAGTCGGTCTCAAATCGGGCGACCTCGCCGATGCCGATGAACCCCTCGCCCCGACGGATGAACGCCGACGCCGGCCCGCTGCTCGGCAGGTAGCGTTCGAGGGGTCCTGGATCGTCGATCGCGACGGTGGTGGCGCGCATCCGCGCAGTGCCGAAATCCAGAATCACCTTGTGAAGCATAGCCGCTGTTGCTAGGCCGTGCGCATCCGGCCACTACGAATTTAGCTACACAAAATTAGGCAAATTCGCGCGTGGGGGGGTCGGCTGGCACCTTCCAGCCGACACCCCTAGACTGGCCAGGACGGTCCCAATGTCGTGGATAGAAATTCGAGGTGCGCACTTATGGCTAATGCTTCTTCCGAAGCGGATGTCATTGTCGTCGGCGCTGGCCCAGCCGGGTCGACGACCGCGGCCTACCTGGCGCAGCACGGCCTGAGTGTCACCCTCCTCGAGAAATCGCATTTCCCGAGGGAAAAGGTGTGCGGCGACGGCCTCACACCGCGCGCCACCCGCCAGCTCGTCCGTCTGGGCATCGACGTCTCGGAGAGCAACGGCTGGCTGCACAACAAGGGCCTGCGGGTCTACGCCGGCCGACGGGATCCGTACCACTTCGAGTGGCCCGAGCTGAAGGACTTCCCGAGCTACGGGCTCTCCCGGGTCCGCTCCGATTTTGACAACCTCCTGGCGGAGCGCGCCGTCGAGCTCGGCGCCGACCTCCACCAGGGCGCGAACGTGACCGGCCCGATCCTCGACGACCGCAGCGGGCGCATCGTCGGCGTCACCACGAAGACGGGCGAGGAGCACCGCGCGCCGATCGTCGTCTCCGCCGACGGCAACTCCGCCCGCCTCGCGATCAGCATGGGCATCAACAAGCGCGACGACCGCCCCATGGGTGTGGCGGTGCGCACCTACTTCAAGTCCCCGCGCCACGACGACGACTACCTGGAGAGCTGGCTCGAGCTGTGGGACGGCGAGCCCGGTAAGTCGACGCTGATGCCCGGCTACGGCTGGGTCTTCGCCATGGGTGACGGCACCAGCAACGTCGGCCTCGGGGTGCTCAGCACCTCGAAGGGCTTCGGCAAGACCGACTACCGCGCACTGCTCAAGCGCTGGCTCGCGAACACCCCCGACGAGTGGGGTTTCCGCGACGAGAACCAGGTGGGCAAGATCCAGGGGGCGGCGCTGCCGATGGGCTTCAACCGCCAGCCCCACTACGGCCGCGGCCTGCTGCTCGTCGGCGACTCCGGCGGCATGGTGAGCCCCTTCAACGGTGAGGGCATCCCGTACGCGATGGAGGCGGCCGAGTACGGCGCCCACGCGATCGCCGACGCGTTCGCCCGCGGCGTCGGCACCCGATCGGCCGAGCAGGCGCTCCAGGCCTACCCAGCGCAGCTGCGCGCCGAACTCGGTGGCTTCCAGCGACTCGGAACGATTTTCACAAAACTTATTGGTAATCCCACCATCATGAAGCTGTGCACGAAGTACGGCTTGCCGCGCAAGACGCTCATGGCGCTGGTCATGAAGCTGCTCGCGAACCTCACGGACGCCCACGAGGGCGACTGGATGGACAAGCTCATCAACATGCTGCAGAAGGCCGCCCCGTCGGCCTAGCAGTGAAGTAGTAAGTGAAAAGGAGTCATCGTGAATCCCTACATCCCGGTACTGGGCATCATGGTGCTGGCCACCGGTTTTGTGATCGTATCGATGCTCTTGAGCGCCGTCCTCGGTCCGAAACGCTACAACCGCGCCAAGCACGACGCGTTCGAGTGCGGCATGCAGCCCACGCCGCAGCCCGTCGGTGGCGGCCGCTTCCCGGTGAAGTACTACATCACGGCGATGCTGTTCATCGTCTTCGACATCGAGGTCGTCTTTCTCTATCCGTTCGCGGTGGCGCGTAACCAGATGGATCTGTTCGTCGTCTTCCAGATGGTGCTGTTCATCGGGCTCGTGTTCGTCGCCCTCTTCTATGTCCTGCGCCGCAAGGGCTTGGACTGGGACTGACCAGGTATAAGGAGCTATTGCAATGGGTATCGAAGACAAGATTCCGCAGGGGATCCTGCTGACGTCCGTCGAAGCGATCGCCGGCTGGATGCGCAAGACCTCGTTCTGGCCCGCCACCATGGGCCTGGCCTGCTGCGCCATCGAGATGATGGCCTTCGGCACGCCGCGTTTCGACGCCGGCCGCTGGGGCCAGGAGGTCTTCCGCTCGCCGCGCCAGTCCGACCTGCTGATCGTCTCCGGGCGTGTCACGCAGAAGATGGCGCCGGTGCTGCGCCAGATCTATGACCAGATGCCGAACCCGAAGTGGGTCATCGCCATGGGCGCGTGCTCCAGCTCCGGCGGCATGTTCAACAACTACTCCGTCGTGCAGGGCGTGGACCACATCATGCCCGTCGACATGTACATCCCGGGCTGCCCGCCGCGCCCGGACCAGCTGATCGACGGCATCTTCAAGCTCCGCGCCGAGGTGCAGTTCGAGACGAAGATGGGCCAGAACCGCCTCGACGAGATCGAGGAACTCGAGCAGGCGGCCATGGCTGCCCCGGCCAAGATCGAGCAGAAGGGACTCATGCGATGACCGATCCGAATCTCCCGGAGACCTCGGCGGAAGCGCAGAGCCACCCGGCGCCCGTGTTCGCCACGAAGGAGGGCATGTGGTCGAGGGGTTCCGGTGACACCTCCGGCTACGGCGGCCTCACGCGCGAGCTGTCCATGCCGGGCCAGGCCACCCCGCCGTTCGACGACGACCAGGCCGACTCCGTCTACAACCGCGCGCTCGAAGTGCTGCCCGGTTTCGGCGACTTCAAGGTGCTGTACCACAACAAGGAACTGACGGTCTACGTCCCCCGCGAGCACCTGCGGGAGGTCGCGCGCACGTTCCGCGACGACCCGTTCCTGCGCTTCGAGGTGATCATGAGCATCTCCGGCGTGCACTACCCGCACGAGACGGGCGCCGAGCTGCACTCGGTGTACCACCTGCTCTCCTACACGCACAACCGTCGCGTGCGTCTCGAGGTCACCTGCCCCGACGACGACCCGCACATCCCGTCGGTGGTGGACACCTACCCGATGGCCGACTACGACGAGCGCGAGACCTGGGACATGTTCGGGATCATCTACGACGGACACCCGGCACTGACCCGCATCCTCATGCCCGATGACTGGCACGGCCACCCGCAGCGGAAGGACTACCCGCTGGGCGGTATCGACATCGAGTACAAGGGCGCCTATGTGCCGGCGCCGGACAACCGAAGGGACTACTCGTGACCCACGACGTCTACGCCGGGCCGGGCGAGAAGCCGGCCGACCACACCTACTTCCCGCAGGGCGGCGACTGGGAGGACATCGTCGCCGAACAGGGGGAACGCGGTGACGAGACGATCGTCATCAACATGGGGCCCTCGCACCCCTCCACGCACGGCGTGCTCCGCCTGATGCTGGAGCTGGACGGCGAAACCGTCACCTCGATCCGCCCCGGGCTGGGCTTCCTGCACACGGGCATCGAGAAGAACATCGAGTTCAAGACGTGGACGCAGGCCGTGACGTACGTCACGCGCATGGACTACGTCGCCCCGCTGTTCAACGAGGCCGTGTTCTGCATGGCCACCGAGCGGCTGCTCGGCATCGAGGACGACATCCCCGAGCGCGCGCAGGTGATCCGGGTGCTCGTGATGGAGCTCAACCGCATCGCCTCGCACCTCGTCGCCATGGGCACCGGCGCGCTGGAGATCGGCTCCACCACCGTCATGTCGATCGGCTTCCGCGAGCGCGAGATGATCCTCGACTTCCTCGAAGACCTCACCGGGCTGCGCATGAACCACGCGTACATCCGCCCCGGCGGCGTGGCCAACGACCTCCCCGAGGGTGGCCTTGACCATCTCCGCGAGGTCATCAAGTGGCTGCACAAGCACCTTCCCGAGTACGCGAGCTTCTGCAACGAGAACCCGATCTTCCTCGCACGTATGAAGGACATCGCCCGGATCGACCTGAGCGGGTCGATGATGCTCGGCGTGACCGGCCCGCGCATGCGCGCCACCGGCTACGACTGGGACCTCCGCAAGACGCAGCCGTACTGCGGCTACGAGACCTACGACTTCGACGTCGTGAGCTGGACCGGCGACGACGCCTACGGCGCGTTCCGCATCCGCCAGGCGGAGTGCTGGGAGTCGCTGAAGATCGTCGAGCAGTGCCTGGAGCGCCTGGAGAAGTCCCAGGGCGAGCCGATCATGGTGGCCGACAAGAAGATCGCCTGGCCCGCGCAGCTGTCGGTCGGCACCGACGGCCAGGGCAACAGCAACGAGCACATCAAGCACATCATGACGGGCTCGATGGAGGCGCTGATCCACCACTTCAAGATCGTCACGGAGGGCTTCAACGTCCCCGTCGGCCAGGCGTACGTCGCGATCGAGTCGCCGAAGGGCGAACTGGGCTGCCACGTCGTCTCCGACGGCGGCCCGCGGCCGTACCGGGCGCACATGCGCGACCCCGGGTTCCACCACATCCAGACGATCCCGTATATGTGTGAGGGCGGCATGATGTCCGACGTGGTCGTCGCGCTCGCCAGCATCGACCCCGTTCTTGGAGGTGTGGACCGGTGACCAGCTACTTCGAAACCCATTTCCCGGACTCGGGTTCGATCGACTACGACGACCAGTCGTCGAACATCGACGACACCACGATCTCCGAGCTGCAGGAGCTCGCCGACAAGTACCCGCAGCCGCGTTCCGCGCTGCTGCCGATGCTGCACCTGGTGCAGTCGGTCGACGGCCGGGTGAGCCCGCGCGGCATCGAGGTGTGCGCGGAGATCCTCGACATCACCACCGCGCAGGTGTCCGGCGTCGCCACGTTCTACACCATGTACAAGCGCCGCCCGGCGGGCAAGCACCACGTCGGTGTCTGCACGACGTCGCTCTGCGCGACGATGGGCGGCGACATCCTCCTCGACCGCGCCAAGAAGAAGCTCGGCATCGAGGAGAACCAGACGACGTCCGACGGCCAGATCTCCCTGGAGGCCACGGAGTGCAACGCCGCGTGCGACTACGCGCCGGTGATCACTGTCAACTGGGAGTTCTTCGA
>JAAYZP010000216.1 GCA_012514785.1 Propionibacterium sp.
GCAGCACTTCCTGCGTGAAGAACTTCCGGAGCTCCGCCGTCGGCAGGTCCTGCGCCTCGTAGCCGTTGCCGTAGAGGTCGACGGTGCCGGTGTCGAGCAGCACGCGGATCGCGGTGCCGTCGGCCAGCGAGCTCACGAGGTAGGCACCCTCGTAGGAGCCATCGACGCCGTCGAGGCCCAGCGGGGTGTCGCTCGGCACCGGGGCGGAGTCGAGGTCCCAGTCCCAGCCGTAGAGCGCGAAGTTGCCCGCGTCGTCGGCCGAGCCGGCCATGATCAACAGGTTCCCGTCGCCGGTGTTGACGAGGTCGCGGATGGCGCGGCCGTCCAGGTCGAGCAGCGCAGGATCGCCGAACTCGGGCGCGTAGTCGTCCTCGTCGAGGCGGTCGATGTTGACGATCGGGATCATCACGGCCGAGCCGCGGACCACGGGCGAGCGGAAGCCGAGCCAGAGGTTGCCGTCGGGATCCATGGCGAGGCCCTCGACGTTGAGCGAGTCCGGGCCCTCGGCGGAGTAGCCGTCCTGGGTGGCGCGCTCGAAGCCGAAGAAGTCGGCGCCGAGGCCGTGGCCGTCGGCCGCGTCCCACGCGACGAGCCCGTCGCGGACCCCGCGGGTGGCGGCGACGAAGCTCAGCTCCGCGTCGGCCCCGGTCCCGGTGACCGCTACGGCGTAGACGACGTCGCGGTCTGGGCGGATGTTGCCGCTGCGGGTGTTGCCGAGCGAGCCGGTGACGTAGATGGTGTCGCCGACGCGGGTCATGCCCTCGGAGTCGAAGGTCTGGCCGGCCTGGTGCATGCCGATCTCGTCGTCGAAGGAGAACTCCTTGACGGCCTCACCGGAGGTGGGGCCGAAGAGCCGGATGGCGTTGGAGTCGTCGTCGACGGCGAAGAAGTGGCCGTCGCCCGCATCGGCGGCGGCGGACGCGTCCGACATGCCGGTGTGCGCGAGCGCGGTGGCGTCGTCGAGAGCGGGCGAGACCCAGTAGGTCAGGCGACTCTCGGCGCTGCGGCCGTCCTCGGCGGTGGCGACGACGGTGATGAACGTCTGCCCCACGCCGGTGGGTTCGGCGGCGACGGTAAAGCTACCGTCGTCGCCGGTCGTCAGCTCGATGTCGGCGTCCGCGACGACCGACTGGTCCTCCGACGCGGCGGTCAGCGTGACCGCCTGACCCTCAGGGTCGAGGACGGAGCCAGTCGCGACGGGCTGGGTGGCCTGGCCGAGGACCGCGGAGAGCGCGGATCCGGAGCCGCCCTGCACGCGCACGTCCCAGGTGAACACCGGGGTGCGCTCCAGCTCGACGGCGTCCGTGCCGGGCACGAAGCCGGGCGCGAAGTCGACGCCGCGGTAGGCGTAGCCGGGGTCGGCCATCGCGATGACGGTCTCGTAGCCGTCGAAGTCGGTGTCGTCGCCCGAGTCGATGATGGAGACCAGCTCGTTCTCCTGCGTGCTGTCCTTGGTGGCGTAGAGCAGGACGTCGTCACCGGCGACGCGGCCGGTCAGGCCCCAGAACTCGCCATCGTGCCGGTCGACGGCGCTCCAGGCGTCGCCTTCCTGCGCGTACTTGACGATGCCCTTGTCGCCGTCGGTGTAGTTGACGTAGAGGTAGTCGCCGACGAAGGCGAAGTCGTGCGCGACGTCGGGGCCCTCGTCGGTGGTGGCGATGAGCTCCATGTCGACGGCCGCGGTGGGCAGGCCCTCGCCGACGCGGTTCAGGCCGGCGTAGTCGTCGCGGTCGGTGGTGACGTACAGCTGCCCGTCGTGGATGCCGGGCACGCGGCCGTTGTTGTTGGTGTTGTTGCCGCCGGAGCGGATCGCCGTCGGCTCGGTGCCGCCCAACTCGATGCCGAGCACCGCACCCTGGTGGGTCTCGGCGTCGTTGCCGTGCCCGCCGGCCCAGAAGTAGGTGCCGTCGTTCGTCACGACGCCGCGGATGTGCCGCTCGGAGAAGGCGCCGGCGAGCGTCGTCGAGGTGTCGTAACCACCGTCGGCGTCGACGAGCGCGATCGAGCGCAGGATCTCGGGGGCCTCGCTGCCGTTGAGGTTGACGTCGCCCGGCTCGTGCGCGTAACCGCCGATGGTGACGAACCGGTGGTCGGCGGACTGCTGGAGCGCGCCCTGCTGGTCGCGGTTGGCGCCGAGCGTGAAGGGCAGGTTCTCGCCCTCGGCGGAGGTGGGCAGCTGGGTCGCTGCCTTGAGCGCGCTGCCGTCGCCGTAGAAGTACTGGATCTCGACGGGGACGGCGACGTTGCCGGAAGCGACGCCGTCGCCGACGACGGACACTGCGAGTTGGTCGTGGACGTGGCCGGCGCTGGCGTGGGGTGCCACGGCGAGGCCGGTGATCGCGAGCGCGGCCGCACTGGCGCTCGCGAGCAAGGAACGTAGGCGCATGTTTTCCCTCTGGTTGTGTGCTTGGCGTCCAGCCGACCAGACCCGGGTTGCGGGAAGGCGACGCAGAGGTGAACGGCAGGCAAACTGGCCCCTTGGTGGCCCATACTGCTGCGTATGATCGCGATGCCGCTCGACGCTGTCGAAGCTCAGTTTGAGCCACTCATCGATGCTGTTGCGCGTCAGCACGAACGTGTTGAGATCACGCGCGCCGGAGTGCGGGCGGCCATCCTCATGAGCGCCGACGACTACGACTCCTTGATGGAAACCGTCGACATCCTCGCCGACGCCGAGCTCGTCCAAGAGCTGCGCGAGGCGCTCGATGAGCTCGCCCAAGGTCAGTTCCTGAGTACCACAGACGTGCTGGACGAGCTGCCGCCGGGGAAGAGTGGCCGACGATAAGTAGGGCCGCGCAGCCAGCAGGCATTCACTCCGCCACCGTCCCACACACTGCTGAGGATCATCCCGAAGGCGCGCATAGGCTCGAAGACATGGCCCCTTCTCCCACGCCCCGGCGGGTTGCATGACGACGACGCCACTGCCCGCCTTCCAGCCGCCCGACCCCAGGATGCTCGCCTTTGCCCGGAAGATCCGCGACGACGCGGACCGGCTCCTGATGGAGCACCGGTTCGCCGTCGACGAGGTGCTCACCAAGGTCAACATCCTCCGCGAGGAGTTCCTCCACCTGCACCGGTACAACCCGATCGAGCACGTCGGCTCACGCGTGAAGACGATGGAGAGCATCCTCGAGAAGGTGGTGCGCAAGGGCTGTCTACCGACGTCCGACTGCATCCGCGAGCACATCCACGACATCGCGGGCATCCGTATCACCTGCAGCTTCATCGCGGACACCTACCAGATCCTCGACGCGCTGACTTCCCAGGATGACGTGCGCGTGGTCGAGGTGAAGGACTACATCGCCATCCCGAAGCCGAACGGTTACAAGTCGCTGCACGCGATCGTCGAGATCCCCGTGTACTTCTCGACGGGTCCCGTCCCGGTGAAGGTGGAAGTGCAGATCCGCACCATCGCGATGGACTTCTGGGCGAGCCTGGAGCACAAGATCTTCTACAAGTACCGGGGCGAGGTGCCGCCTCACCTGATCGACGAGCTGCGCGACGCGGCAGCCACCGCCGCCGAGCTTGACACGCGGATGGAGCGGCTGCACGCCGCGGTCCACGGGTCAGCCCGGGCGGCCGATGTCGAGGAGTTCGACAGCGCAACCCTCCAGCAGATCCGGACCCTGTTCCTACGTTCCCAGGCGGCGACGCCGGAGGCGTAGGCAGGTGTCACCTGTGCGTCGACGTCGCCGCACAGGTGACCCCTGCC
>JAAYZP010000217.1 GCA_012514785.1 Propionibacterium sp.
CATGGATCCTTTGCCATGCACGACCTCGTCGTGGCTAATCGGCAAGATGAAGTTCTCTGAGTATTGGTAGACCATGGCAAAGGTCATCTCGCCATGGTGGTACTGGCGGTGGAATGGGTTGAGCTCCAGATATCGCAGCGAGTCGTTCATCCAGCCCATATTCCACTTGAACCCGAACCCCAGCCCACCGTCGTCGACCGGCTTGGTGACGCCGGGGAAGCTCGTCGACTCCTCGGCGATCATGACCACGCCGGGCTCGCGCTCGTAGAGGTGGCGGTTGACGTAGCGGAGGAAGTCGATCGCCTCGAGGTTCTCACGGCCGCCGTGCTCGTTGGGGACCCACTCGCCCTCGTTGCGGGAGTAGTCGAGGTAGATCATCGAGGCGACCGCGTCGACGCGGAGACCGTCGACGTGGAACTCCTTGATCCAGTACAGGGCGTTGGAAACGAGGAAGCTCTTCACCTCGTTGCGGCCGTAGTTGAAGATGTAGGTGCCCCACTCCGTGTGCTCGCCCTGGCGCGGGTCCTCGTGCTCATAGAGCGCGGTGCCGTCGAAGCGGCCGAGCCCGAAGGCGTCCTTCGGGAAGTGGCCCGGCACCCAGTCCATGATCACGCCGATGCCGGCCTGGTGCAGGCGGTCGATCAGGTAGCGCAGGTCGTCCGGCTTGCCGAAGCGCGACGTCGGGGAGAAGTAGCCCGTGACCTGGTAGCCCCAGCTGGGCTCGAACGGGTGCTCGGCCAGCGGCATGAACTCGACGTGGGTGTAGCCCTGCCAGGTGACGTATTCGACGAGCTCCTCGGCGAGCTCCAGGTACGACTTGCCCTTGCGCCAGCCACCCAGGTGCAGCTCGTAGATGCTCATCGGCTCGGCGTGGGCCTTCGACTTGGCGCGCTTCTCCATCCACTCGTCGTCCGACCAGATGTACTTCGACTCGTAGACGATCGAGGCGTTGGCGGGAGCCTGCTCCGCGAACTTGCCGACGGGGTCCACCTTCTCGTGCCAGGTGCCGTTTCGATCCAGGACACGGAACTTGTACAGCGTCTCCTCGCCGAGCCCCTCGACGAACAGCCCCCACACACCGGTGCCGGGGATGAGCTCCATGTCGTCGCCGGTCCACCAGTTGAAGGGACCCACCACCTGGACGCGTTCGGCGTTCGGTGCCCAGACCGAGAATCGCACGCCCGTGACGGGCCCGCGTTCGTCGTCGTCGACAGTGACGACCTGGCTTCCCAGACGCTTCCAGATCTCCGTGTCGCCACCGCTGTGGAAACCTTCGAAATCCCAACCGGTCAGTCCGCCGAACTTGTCGTGCGCCATCAACTTCTCCTAGCCCTTGTTGCTTGGACCCAATCTAGCGTCCACGAGCCCTGGCTTGGGCGTTGGGTGGCGAAGTCGTGCCAAGACGGCAACGTGTGCCAACTCGGGCCCTCCGGTATCAGCCTTCGCCGAGCAGTGCTGCGATCCCCGTCAGCGGGATGACGAGCTTCGACGGGCGGAACCGCGCTTCGTAGACGGCCTCGTAGATGGCCTTGTCGAGCTCGTAGAGCTGCAGCAGATCCTGCGACTCCGTGGGGCCGTACCCCCTCGTGAATGCGTCCCGGGCGGCGGCGATCCAGGCGGGAGCCGCTCCCGCGGTGGCGGCGGCGTAGTCGAAGCTGCGGAGCATGCCGGCGACGTCGCGCAGCCCGGAGTCGAGGGCTCGGCGCTCGGCCACGGGCTTGATCGGCTCGCCCTCGAAGTCGACGTAGCGCCAGCGGCCCTCGCTGAGGAGGGTCTGCCCGAGGTGGCAGTCCCCGGGCACGCGCTGTGCGACGAGCTCCACCGTCGGCAACTCGCCGAAGCGACGCGTCACCCCGGCGCGGAACCGCTCGAGCTCGGGTACCGACGATGCCGCCTCCTCGAAGCGCTCCAGCGCCCCCCGCGCGAACTCCCCGACATCCAGCCTCCGCGTGGGCAGGGCCGAGCGCAGCTGCGCGTGCACCGTCGCCAATGCGCCGCCCAGGGCGGCGGAGTGCTCCTCGAAGGAGCGCCCGGCCGCGGCCGACGCCGTGGCGAGATCGAACCCGTCGTCCGGGTCCGTCAGCGATTCGACCAGCACGCCGAGGGGGATGTCGCCGTGCGACCACACACCGTGCAGCTCCGGGGCGACGCCCGAGCCGCGCAAGGCTTCCAGCAGCTCGGCCTCGATGTCGGCGCCGGGCTCGACCCGGCGCAGCACCTTCAGCATCGTGCCGTTGTCGAAGAACACGCTCGTATTGGACTGCTCGCCGGTGAACCGACGAGCGGCACCCGGCCTGGGGAGGTCGTCGAACAGCTGGAACCCCGGGGCACCGGTGGCGAACGCCTGCCACAGGTGCAGCCCCTCGTCCACGGCCTCGGCGACGCCGGGCAGCGCGGATTTCACCAGCGGCACGTGGTAGCGCTCCGCCGTACCGTCGGCGTAGGCGACGTCCAGCAGGTGCGAGACGACCGGGCCCGAGGCGGGCAACGCCGTGACGTCGGCCAGACGCGCGTCACGACCTCGGCCGCCGAACCAGCGGGCCGAGGTCGTGAGGTGCCAGAGCTTGTCCCGGCTCACTGCTTCAGGGAGAAGATGTGGGCGGGCTGGGCGGGGTAGAGCTTCACGTAGTTCCGCTCACCCCAGACGTACTCCTCGCCGGTCAGCTCGTCGTACGCGATGACGGGCTTGCTGCGGTCGAAGTCGAGCGCCTCGTAGTCGAGGTAGACCTCGGCGCTCACGTCGTAGTCGGGACTCAGGCTGCACACCGTGAGCACGACGTCGTCGCCGTCGGTCTTCGAGAACGCGAAGAGGTCGTCGTGCGGTGCGTGGTGGAAGTGCACGTCGCGCAACTGCTGCAGCGCGGGGTGCTCCTCCCGGATCGCGTTGAGCCGCCCGATCAGCAGATTCAGGTTGGGCTCGGCGTTGTAGTCGCGCGGCCGGTACTCGTACTTCTCCGAATCCAGGTACTCCTCACGCCCCGGGGCGTTCGGCTCGTGCTCGAACAGCTCGAAGCCCGAGTAGACGCCCCACGACGGCGACATCGTCGCGGCCAGGACCGCCCGGATGGCGAAGGCCGCCGGGTTGCCGGACTGGAGGAAGAACGGGTTGATGTCGGGGGTGTTGACGAAGAAGTTCGGACGGTAGTAGTCGGCCATGGTGCCCGACAGGTCCGACAGGTACTCCTCGAGCTCCCACTTCTCGTTGCGCCACGTGAAGTAGGTGTAGGACTGCTGGTAGCCGATCTTGCCTAGCGTGGCCATCATCTGTGGGCGGGTGAACGCCTCCGCGAGGAAGATCACCTCGGGGTGGTCGGCGTAGACCTCCTTCATGACCCAGTCCCAGAAGTCGATCGGCTTGGTGTGCGGGTTGTCCACCCGGAAGATCGTCACACCCTTGGCGATCCAGAACTTCAGCAGCCGCAGGCTCTCGTGGTAGATGCCCACGGGATCGTTGTCGAAGTTGATCGGGTAGATGTCCTGGTACTTCTTCGGCGGGTTCTCTGCATAGGCGATCGTGCCGTCCATCCGCGTGGTGAACCACTCCGGATGCTGCTCCGCCCAGGGGTGGTCGGGCGAGGCCTGCAGCGCGAAGTCGAGCGCGATCTCGAGGCCCAGCTCGCGGGCCTTGTTGATGAAGCGGTCGAACGCGTCGAAGTCGCCCAGGTCGGGGTGGATCGCGTCGTGGCCGCCCTCGTGCGAGCCGATGGCCCACGGCGAACCCGGCTCCTCGGGGCCGGCCCCGAGCGTGTTGTTCTTGCCCTTCTTGAAGGCGCTGCCGATGGGGTGGATCGGCGGCAGGTAGATCACGTGGAAGCCCATCGCGGCGGCCGCCTCGAGGCGTTCGTGCGAGGAGTCGAACGTGCCGGAATGCCAGTGGCCGTGCTCGTCCTGCCAGGCACCCTGGCTGCGGGGGAAGAACTCGTACCAGGACGAGTAGAGCGCGCGGCGTCGATCCACGCGGATCGGGTACTCGCTCGAGGGCGAGACGAGCTCGCGCGGCCCGAACCTCGCCATGGCGCGCATGATGGGACGGGACGTGACGAGTTCGAGGATCTCCTCGATGTCGGAGTCGTCGGTCATCGAGGAGGCCGCGCCGCGCAGCAGCTGCGCGGCGCCGGCGGCGTCGAGCTGTTCGGCATGGCCGGCAGCGCGACCGAGGAGGTCACGCCCCTCCATGAACACGAGTTCGACGTCTACACCCGCGGGGAGCTTCTTCTCCGCGTTGTAGGTCCAGGTGCCCCACGGATCGGACCACCCTTCGACGCGGTAGGTCCAGTCGCCTTCCTCCGCCATGCGGACGTGTGCTTCCCAGATGTCGAGGCCGATGGGCTCGATCTGGCGCATGTCGACGCGGCGTTGGCGTCCGGAGGGGGAGGTGAGGATGACGGAGGCTGCGACGGCGTCGTGACCTTCCCGGAACACGTTGGCCGTGATCCGCACGCGTTCGTGCACAACGGCCTTGACCGGGTAGGTGCCGCCTTCGAGGACGGGACTGATCCCCGTGACGGGGATGCGGCCAAAGCCGCCAGGGGTACGATTCAAACGCTTGTGAGGGAATTCCACGCTCACGAGCCTACCGTTAAGCGTCTCCAAGTTTCAGGGACTCGGTAGCTTCGTCCTGCCAAGCGCGCAACTGCGCGAAACTCGTGGCAACTTCGGCTTTCAGCACCACTACCGAACGGCTGGGAACCCGGATCATCTGGCGCGGCGCGTACGGTCCCTGCAACAGCTCGGACTCGTCCGCGGAGGTCCACACGACGTCGAACGAGCGACCCTTGCGCGCCTCGGGCAGCGACACCTCCATGTCGTCGGCGGCGGCGTTGAACCAGATCAGGAAGGCGCTGTCGGCGTCGGAGACGTACATGGCCAGCAGCTGGCGCGATGCGTCGCCCCAGGCGTTGGGGCTCATCAGGTTGCCGTCGCGGTCGATCCACGTGAGGTCGATGCGCTCGAGCGACTGGCCCTCGGCGTCGACGACCTCCTGGTGGTACCGGTAGCGATCGCTGCGCAGCACCTTGTGCTCGGAGCGCAGGCGGATCAGCGAACGCACCTTCTCCCTGACCGCGAGCCACTCGTCGCTGATGTCCCAGCTCACCCACGAGATGGGGGAGTCCTGGCAGTAGGCGTTGTTGTTGCCCTCCTGCGTGCGGCCGAACTCGTCGCCGGCCACGATCATGGGGGTGCCGACGGCGAGCAGTTGGGTGGCCTGGAAGTTCAGCACCTGGCGGCGCCGCAGCGCGTTGATGCGGGGGTCGTCGGTCTCACCCTCCCAGCCGTGGTTCCAGGAGCGGTTGTTGTCCGTGCCGTCTCGGTTGGATTCGCCGTTGGCCTGGTTGTGCTTGACGTCGTAGCTGACGAGGTCGCGCATGGTGAAGCCGTCGTGCGCGGTGACGTAGTTGACCGTCGCCTCGGGGCCGCGGCCCGGGCGGTCGAACAGGTCGGCCGAGCCGGCGAGGCGGGTGGCGAGCTCGTTGACGCCGCCCGAGTGGCCGCGCCAGAAGTCGCGGATATGGTCGCGGAACTTGTCGTTCCATTCCGACCAGCCGGGGCCGAAGTGGCCCACCTGGTACCCGAACGGGCCGATGTCCCATGGCTCGGCGATCAGTTTGACGTCCTTGAACGTCGGGTCCTCGTTGATGAGGCGCCGCAGCTCGTGGTCCTGCACGACGTGGTGCTCGCCGTCGCGGAACATCGTGGTGGCCAGGTCGAACCGGAAGCCGTCGATGCCCATCTCCTCGACCCAGTAGCGCATCGAGTCGAGGACGAGACGTCGGACCATCGGGTTGGCGGTGTTGACCGAGTTGCCGCAGCCGGTGACGTCGTAATCGGTCTGGAAGCCGTTGCCCATGCGGTAGTAGGAGCGCTGGTCCAGCCCGCGGAAGGACAGCGTCGGACCGTCGAGGCCGCCCTCGGCCGTGTGGTTGTAGACGACGTCGAGCAGCACCTCGATGCCGGCCTCGTGCAGCGCGCTCACCATCGTCTTGAAATGCGCGATCTGGTCGCCGTAGGCGCCGTGGGCCTTGTACATGGCGTGCGGCGCGAAGAATCCGAGCGTGTTGTAGCCCCAGTAGTTGCGCAGCCCCTTGAGCGCGATGAACGGCTCGGACACGAAGTGGTGCACCGGCAGCAGCTGGACGGCCGTGACGCCGAGCTCCTGGAGGTAGGCGATCACAGCGGGGTCGGCCAGGCCGAGGTAGGAGCCGCGGAGGTGGTCGGGCACGTGGGGGTGCAGCTTGGTGAAGCCGCGCAGGTGCATCTCGTAGATGACGGACTCGCTCATCGGCTTGCGGCGGGCGATCGGCGTGGGCGGGGGGGTCTCGCCCACCACGACGGCCATGGGGACGGCCCCCATGGAGTCGTTCTCGTCCATGATGTCCAGCGAATCGGCCCGGTGGGCGCGGATGTCGGCGCGGAAATCGACGCCGCCGCTGATAGCGCGGGCATAGGGGTCGAGCACGAGCTTGTTGTGGTTGAACCGCAACCCGTGCCGCGGATCCCAGTCCCCGTGGACGCGGAAGCTGTAGATCTGGTCGGCTCCCACCTCGGGCACGAAGCGGGACCAGAGCCCGCCCTCCTCGCGGTGCATCTCGAGCGTGGTGGGCTCGGGCCGGGAAGTGATCAGCACCAGGTCGACGCCGCTGGCCGAGGGGGCCCAGATTCGGAACTGCACACCGTCATCGACGATGTGAGCCCCCAAAGCCGCCGTAGTGGCCTCCGTCATGAAACTCCGATCAAAAATGCTTTGCTCAACCCATGATGCCAAAGAAACACTCGTGTATCGAAGCCCCCACGCCCGGCGAGGCGTATCTTTGACGCGATGAACAAGACCGGAGTCTACTTCGACCACGCCGCTACTTCGCAAGTGCGTCCGCTGGCAGCCGAACAACTGATGCAAAAGTTGCAGCTCGTCGGCAACCCCGCGGCGCTCCACCGGGCGGGGCAGCGGGCGAGGGCGCAGCTGGAGGAGGCTCGCGAGCAGCTGGCGGACGCGATGGGCGCCCAGCCGGCCGAGGTGATCTTCACCTCTGGGGGGTCGGAATCCGATTCGCTGGCGGTGCTCGGCGGGTGGGGCGCGAGCGGCCGCCCGCGCTGCCTCGTCTCCGCGATCGAGCACCCGGCCGTGCTGGGTGCCGTGGAGCGTGGGGCCGAGGTGTTGCCCGTCACGTCGGCCGGCGTCGTCGCCGCGGACGCGGCCGCCGGGCTGATCGACGAACGCACCGGGCTGGTCTCCGTGCAGCTGGTCAACAACGAGACCGGCATCATCCAGCCGATCGACGACCTGCGCAGGCTGGCGCACGCGTCGGGCGCATGGTTCCATACCGACGCGGTCCAGGCCGTCGGCAACATCCCGGTTTCGTTCCGGGATTCGGGCGTGGACATGATGACGATCTCCGCGCACAAGCTGGGGGGACCCGTCGGGATCGGGGCGCTGATCGCGCGCAAGGAGATCGAGCCCCATCCGATCGGGCTCGGCGGGGGCCAGGAGCGCAAGGTCCGCTCGGGCACCGCGACGGTGGCGCTCGCGGCGTCGTTCGCCGCAGCCGCGGCGGAGGCGGTCGAGGACCTGGCGCGGGAGGCCGAGCGGCTGCGCGCGCTGCAGCGCCGCATCGTCGAGCGGCTGCAGGGCTTCGGGGCGCGCGCCAACACGGTCGAGGCCGATCATGCGCCACACATCGTCAACGCCACCTTCCCGGGGCTCCGCGCCGGCGACCTGCTGTTCCTGCTCGACCAGCGTGACGTGTACGCCTCGGTGGGCAGCGCCTGCCGCGCCGGCGTGCACCAGCCCTCCGAGGTGCTGCTGGCCATGGGGCGCAGCGACGACGAGGCGGCCG
>JAAYZP010000218.1 GCA_012514785.1 Propionibacterium sp.
ACGCCTCGATGCACAGGCCGCAGAAGATGCAGCGGAGGTAGTTGATCTGGTAGACGCTGCCGAAGCGCTCACCGGGCGAGTAGCGGTCGTCCTCGGTGTTGTCCGCACCCTCGACGTAGATCGCGTCCGCCGGGCACGCCCAGGCGCACAGCTCGCAGCCGATGCACTTCTCCAGGCCGTCGGGCCAGCGGTTCAGCTGGTGACGCCCGTGGAAGCGGGGCATCATGACCTTCTCGGTGTCCTTGTGCGGATAGTCCTGGGTGAAGGTCTTGCGGAACATCGTTTTGAACGTGATGCCGAAACCGGCCCACTCTTCGAAGAATCCCATCAGGCGTCCCTCTCCTTGATTGCGGTCTCCCCCGCGGCGGCGTCGTCGGATTGTCCGCCGACGACCCCCACCAGCTCGGGGAGGACCTGACCCTTCATCGGCGGTACGGGGTAGCCGCCGGCGTAGGGATCGAATGGTGCGTCGTCGATCTCCAGGTCGGGTTGTGGCCCGTCCTCCAGATCCTTGCGACGTTTCGAGGCGTAGATGAAGTACACGACGATCGCGGTGAGCACACCGAAGAACGCCGAGCCCTCCGGGTAGATCATGACCGCGATGAGGTAGACCAGCGCGATCTCGATGAGGTACTTCCAGCCGAGGTTCATGAAGTGGTCGTAGCGGAAGCGCCAGGTGGCGGCCCGCAGCCACATGAAGAACGAGAACACGAGCTGGACCTTGATCACGAACACCAGCACGCCGAGCCACGGGTTGTCGAAGCCGGGGATCAGGTTCAACGGCCACGGCATCAGGTACCCGCCGAGGAACAGCGTCACACACACCGCCGAGACGGTGAGCATGTTGATGTACTCCGCGAGGAAGAACATCGCGTAGCGGAAGCCGGAGTAGTCGGTCATGAAGCCCGAGACCAGCTCGGACTCCGCCTCGGGGAGGTCGAACGGTGCGCGGTTCGTCTCGCCGACCATCGCGATCACGAAGATCACGAAGCTCGGGAACAGCAGGAAGAAGTACCAGCCGGTGATGCCGTGCTCGCCGTTCATGAACAGCTCCCCGGTGAAGGGGTTGGCGAACGGGATCGGCTGGTTCTGCGCCTCGACGATCTGGTGCGTCGACATCGAGCCGGCCTTCATCAGCACGCCGACGATCGCCAGGCCCATCGCGAGCTCGTAGGAGATCATCTGCGCCGCGGAACGGACGCCGCCGAGCAGCGAGTACGGGTTCGAACCGGACCAGCCCGCCAGCACGATGCCGTAGATGCCGATGGACGCGATGGCGAGCACGAAGAGCGCCGCCATCGGCAGGTCCGTCAGCTGCAGCCGCGTCTCGTGCCCGAACATCGTGACCTCGCCGGCGAACGGGATGACCGACCACGCGGTGAACGCCGCGAAACCGGACAGGATCGGCGCCAGGTTGTAGATCAGCGGGTCGGTGTTGGCCGGGCGGTAATCCTCCTTGAAGATCAGCTTCGCACCGTCACCGAGCGCCTGGCCGAGACCGAGCGGACCGTTCATGACGGGGCCGATCCGGTTCTGCATCTTGCCGAGCACGCGCCGCTCGTACCAGACGTTGAAGATCGTCCAGAGGAGCAGGACCACGAAGAGTCCCAGCACCTTGATCAGGATGATCCACCACGGGTCTTCGAAGAAAATGGGGTTCATGCCTCTTCTCCTTCTCCTCCTGTGACGGCGGACACCGTCACGGCAGTGCCCGGATCGACCGAGAGGCGGTCCCCCGAGCCAGGGTTCATCGGCACCCAGACGACGTCGTCGACCATGTCTGGAGTGATGGCGACCGGCAGCTCCTGCGCGCGGCCGTCGACGCTCACGCGCACGGCCCCGTTCAGTCCGAGCCTGTCGGCGGTGGCCGGCGAGACGCGGGCGACGATGTCGCGCGCGGTCTGGCGCAGCGCCACCTCGTTGTCGTTGCCCCGCGAGTCGTCGAGCAGTTCGCGCCAGCTGGACAGCAGCACACCGTCCGCGCGGCCCTCCGCAGCGACGCTCGGGGCGGCGACCTTGGCGCCGTCCCAGTCGAGGAGCTCGGAGAAGCTGGCCCAGGCGGCGCCCGGGGTGCGGAAGCCGAGGTCCGAGCCGAGTGCATCGGCCAGCGCGGCGAGGATCCTCAGATCCGTCATCGTGCTGGCGGGTGCCGCGGTCACGAGCCCGACATCGAGCGAGCGGCTCTCCCAGTTGCGGAAGTGTCCGGCCTGCTCCTCGATCAGGGCGGCGGGGAACACGACGTTCGCCCGCTCGGTGATCTCGGAGGGGCGCTGCTCGATGCTGACGACGAAGTCGGCGGCCTCGAGGCCGGCGCGGGCAGCAGCCGGGTCGGAGAGGTCACCCACCTCGACGCCCGAGACGACGAGCGCCTTCAGCCTGCCGGAAGCCAGCGCCGCGAACTGCTCGTCCGCGGTCAGGCCGGTGTCGCTCGGCAGCGAGTCGACGCCCCACGCTGTGGCGACGTCGACGCGTGCGGCCGCGTCCGAGACCGGGCGGCCGCCGGGCAGCAGCCCGGGCAGGCAGCCGGCGTCGAGTGCGCCGACGTCGCCGGCGCGGCGCGGCATCCACGCGAAGCGTGCACCCGAGGCCTCCGCCTTGGCTGCGACGGCGCTCAACACACCCGGCAGGGTGGCGGCGCGCTCGCCGACGAGGATGATCGTCCCGGCATCAAGCTCGAGGCCCTCCAGCGCCGCCGCTTCCTCACCGGGGGCAGCGGGCACCAGCGTGGCCTGCATCTTCTTGGAGCCGCGCGAGATGAACGGGGCGATGGTGGAGACCTTCAGCCCCTTGTCGCGGGCGGCCTTGCGCAGGCGCAGGAACACGATCGGGGTCTCGTCCTCGGGCTCGAAGGCGACGAGCACGACGTGCTCCGCGTTCTCCAGGTCCGTGTAGGTCACCGACGAGGCGACGTCCCGGCCCGCGACGTGCGCGCCCAGGAACGCGGCCTCCTCGGCCGACTGGGGGCGCGAGCGGAAGTCGACGTTGTTCGTGCCGAGCACCGCGCGTGCGAAGCGCGAGTAGCCGTAGGCATTCTCGACCGTGAGCCGTCCGCCGGTCTGGACCGCGACGGACCGACCGGCCCGCTGCAGCCCCTCGACGGCGGCGTCGATGGCCTCGGGCCACGACGCCGGACGCAGCACGCCGTCCTCGCGCACCAACGGGTGCCGGAGGCGGTCGGCGCGTGCGGACATGAAGCCGAAGCGGCCCTTGTCGCAGTTCCACTCCTCGTTGACCTCCGGGTTCTCGCCCGCGAGGCGGCGCTTGACCTGGTGGTGACGGTGGTCGGTGCGGAGCTCGCAGCCGGCGGCGCAGTGCTCGCAGGTGGTCGTCGTCGACACGAGGTCGAACGGGCGGGCCTGGAAGCGGTACGCAGCCGAGGTGAGCGCCCCGACGGGGCAGATCTGCACGACGTTGCCCGAGAAGTAGGAGTCGTAGGGCTCCGCCTCGTAGATGCCGACCTGCTGCAGCGCGCCACGCTCGACCAGCTCGATGAACGGGTCACCCGAGATCTGCTCGGAGAAGCGGGTACAGCGGGCACAGAGGATGCAGCGCTCCCGGTCCAGCAGGATCTGGGCCGACACGTTGATCGGCTTCGGGTAGGTGCGCTTCGGCAACCCGTAGCGGGTCTCGGCGGTGCCGTGGCTCAGCGACTGATTCTGCAGGGGGCACTCGCCGCCCTTGTCGCAGATCGGGCAGTCGAGCGGGTGGTTGATCAGCAGGAACTCCAGCTGCCCCTTCTGGGCCTTGTCGGCCATCTCGGAGGTCACCTGGGTCTTGACGACCATCCCCTCGGCCACCGGCATGGTGCAGGACGGCTGGGGCTTCGGGAAGCCGCGGCCGTTGCCCGCGTCCGGGATGTCGACGAGGCACTGGCGGCAGGCGCCGACCGGGTCGAGCAGCGGGTGGTCGCAGAAGCGGGGAATGTTGGTGCCGACCATCTCGGCAGCGCGGATGATCAGCGTGCCCTTGGGGACGCTCACCTGCGTGCCGTCGATCGTCAGTGTGACGAGGTCGACCTGCCTGTCGAGCTCGGTGGAGGACTTCGCGTCGATGGTCATCAGTTGTCTCCTTCCGCGGAGAAGAGTGCGCTCTTCTCGTAAGGGAACAGCTCCCAGGCCGGGGTGTGGTAGCCCTGCTCGAACTCGGAGCGGAAGTGCCGGATGAAGCTCGTCACGACCGAGACGGCACCGTCGGCCAGCGCGCAGAACGAGCGGCCCCCGATGTTGTCGGCGATGTCGAGCAACTTCTCGACGTCGCCCTCCTTCGCCACGCCCTGCTCGAACTCCATCAGCAGCAGCACCAGCCACCACGTGCCCTCACGGCACGGGGTGCACTTGCCGCAGCTCTCGTGCTTGTAGAACTCGACGTAGCGCAGCGCGGTGCGCACGGCGGAAACCGTGTCGTCGAAGACCTGGAGCGCCTTGGTGCCGAGCATGGAGCCGGCCTGGGCGACGCCCTCGTAGTCGAGCGGCACGTCGAGGTGGTCGGCGGTGAGGATCGGCGTCGACGACCCGCCCGGGGTGAAGAACTTCAGCTCGTGGCCCTCGCGCATGCCGCCCGAGAGTTCGATCAGCTCCCGCATGGTGATGCCCATGGGCGCCTCGTACTGGCCGGGGTTCTTGACGTGGCCGGAGACCGAGTACAGCGTGAAGCCCGAGGACTTCTCGGTGCCCATCGACGTGAACCAGTCCTTGCCGTTGGCGACGATGGAGGGCACGGAGGCGATGGATTCGACGTTGTTGACGACGGTCGGCGACGCGTAGAGGCCGGCGACGGCCGGGAACGGCGGGCGCAGGCGAGGCTGGCCGCGGCGGCCCTCGAGCGAGTCGAGGAGCGCGGTCTCCTCGCCGCAGATGTAGGCGCCGGCGCCGGCGTGGACGATGACGTCCAGGTCGTAGCCCATGCCGAAGATGTTCTTGCCGAGGTAGCCCGCGGCGTACGCCTCGCGCACGGCCTGCTGGAGGCGACGGTGCACGTGCAGCACCTCACCGCGGCAGTAGATGAACGCCGTGTGCGAGCGGATCGCGAAGGCGGAGATGATGATGCCCTCCACCAGCGTGTGCGGCGAGGCCATCATCAGCGGGATGTCCTTGCAGGTGCCCGGCTCCGCCTCGTCGGCGTTGACGACGAGGTACTTCGGGTTGGGGTTGTCCTGCGGGACGAAGCTCCACTTCATGCCGGTCGGGAAGCCCGCACCACCGCGACCGCGGAGGTTGGCGTCCTTCACCAGCGAGATGATGTCGTCCTGGTCCATGCCGAGCGCCGTGCGCGCGGCGCGGTAGCCGCCGGTCGCCTCGTAGCGCGAGAGCTTCCAGGCCCGCTCGTCGTCCCAGTGGGCCGAGAGGACCGGGGTCAGCGTGTCAGTCACTGGTCACCCTCCTTACGTGCCGGTGCCGGCAGGTTGTTCGGATCGGGGGCTGTCCAGCCCCGGTCCTTGGCGATCTCGAGGCCGCGCAGCGAGGCGTGGCCCGCGGCGGGGCCCTCGTCGGCGCGCCCGTCGGGGAACCCCGCGAGCACGCGCTCGGCCTCACGCCAGGAGGTGATGGTCGCTCCCCTGGTGGAGACGACCTCCTCGTCGGCGGTGAGCTTCTCGAGCAGCTCGTCGAGCTTCGAGGGGTTCATGTTGTCGAAGAACTCCCAGTTGACAGTGATCACCGGCGCGTAGTCGCACGCGGCGTTGCACTCCGTGGCCTCCAGGGAGA
>JAAYZP010000219.1 GCA_012514785.1 Propionibacterium sp.
CCGCCCTGGATGCGGACCTCGTGCCCGCCCTCGGCGAGCGCGTGGACACCGGCGGGGGTGATCGCCACCCGGTGTTCGTTGTCCTTCACCTCTGCGGGGATGCCCACTCGCATTGCTGCTCCTAACCCACCCGGGCCCGCCATGGACCGGGATCAGAAAACTCTATGGCACGTCGGACGAGGCGTCCTTGGAATGCGCAGAAGGCCCGGCAACAGGCCACCGCTCCGAAAACTTCATTCCTTGCCACTCGAACCCATTGAAACGCGCAGAAATCCTTTGCTGGTTCAACGAGTGGCTCATTGTGAAGTGTTTTGCCGGAGACCGTCCCCGAATCAGCCTCGCGCGGCAGGCCCCGGCAGCTGGTCCTCGACCATCCGGTCCTGCGACGAGTAGTAACCGGTGATCGTGAACGGCACCGTGATCGCGAGCATCACCAGCAGCGACCACATCCAGCCGCCCGTCCAGCCGTTCAGCGAGCCGAACAGGATCGGGCACGCGGTGGCGATCAGATAGCCCACCGACTGCGTGAAGCCGCTGAGCGCGGCCGTCGTCGACGGGGTCAGCGCCCGGGTGGCGAACAGCGCGAGGATCATCGGGTACGACGAGGTGCCCAACGCCAGCAGGATCGCCCACAACCACGGCGCCCACATCGGCGCAACCAGCAGCCCGACCCAGCCTGAGGCGAGGCAGAACATCATCCCCAGGAACAGACGCGTCGGCCTCGGGGTGCGGGCGACGTAGGCCGGGACGATGAACGCCAACGGGATACCGACGCCCGTGGCGATGCCCAGCATGAGACCCGCGTTCACCTCGCTCATGCCGTAGGAGCGGAAGATGCTCGGCAGCCAACCGAAGATCGTGTACGACGAGCCCGACTGCAGCCCGAACATCACCGCCAACGCCCAGCCGAGCTTCGTGCGCGCCACCGCGGACACCGAGTGGGCCACCTTCGCGGTGCCCCGACCCCGTCGGATCCGGTAGCGCAACATCGGCAGCCACACGATCAGCGACGCCAGCGCGACGACGGCCCACGCCCCCATCGCCGCACGCCAGCCGCCCATCGCCTGCGCCATCGGGACCGTCACGGAGCTCGCGATCGTCACCCCGATCGAGATGGCCAGCGAGTACAGCGCGGTGCCCAGCCCGACGCGGTTCGGGTAGTGCGTGCGCACCAGCGGCGGGATCAGCACGTTGGCCAGCGCCATCCCCGCCAGCGCGAGCATCGTGAGCGCGAAGAACGGGAGCGCGCCGTCCACGAACGGCCGCAGCCCCTGCCCGAGCACGAGCGCGACGAAGGCCAGCGTGATCGCGACGTGCGGCCCGATCCTGTGGCCCAGCCACGGGGCGAAGGCCCCGAACACCGCGAAGCACAGCGTGGGCATCGACGTGAGCAGCCCCGAGAGTTCAGGCGAAAGGCCCAGGTCGGCGGAGATCTCGGCCAGCACGGGCCCGACGGACACGGCGACCGGCCTCAGGTTGAACGCCAGTACCACGATGGCGATCAGCGGCATCAGTCGCCAGAAGGAGGTGCGTTCGGTCACCCGGCCAACAGTATCCCGGGCGTATGGTGGGCCCATGAGCGACCAACAGCCGAACAATCCCGCCCTCGAGGCCCTCGCCGCCAGTGGGCTGGATCACCGAGTCGTCCGCCACGGCCGCGTGAACTCCCTGCAGGAAGCCGCCGAGATCCGCGGCGTGGAGCCGGGCCAGATCGTGAAGTCCATGGTGGTGAAGACGGGCAACGTCTTCGGCATCGTGCTGGTCCCCGGGCTCAGGAAGATCTCCTGGCCGAAGTTCCGCGCCGCGCTCGAGGTCAACAAGGCCGCCATGCCGAGCGCGGAGGAGGCCAAGGAGCTGACCGGCTTCGAACGCGGCACCATCACACCCTTCGGCACGAAGACGAAACTGCCCGTGATCGCCGACGAGCGCATCGGTCCCGGCGACATCTCGATCGGCGCCGGCGACCACGGCGTCTCCGTCACCCTCGATGCCGGCGCGATGTTCGAGTACCTGAACGCTCGCCTCCTCGACGTGACGGACGAGGAATAGACTCCGAACCCCATGAGCACGCGCAAACAGCCACCCCAGCAGCCGCCACCGGTCCAGAAGCTCAGGCTCCGCTACACCAAGCGGGGTGCCGCCCGCTTCACCTCGCACCGTGACTTCGGGCGCGCGCTCGAGCGGGCGCTGCGTCGCGCGGACGTGCCGATGGCCTACTCGTCAGGCTTCAACCCGCACCCGCGCATCGCCTACGCCAACGCGGCCCCGACGTCGGCGGCCTCGGAGGCCGAGTACTTCGAGCTGGGGCTGGCGGAGGTCTGCGATCCGGCCAAGGTGGTCGACGCCCTCAACGAGTCGCTGCCCACCGGGTTCGACATCCTCGACTGCGCCGAGGCGACGAAGGCCTCCCTCGGCGACCTCCTCACCGCCTCCGACTGGACGATGAGCCTCGGCGGCGCCGACGAGGACCGCCTGGCCGACGCCGTCGCCCGCTTCCTCGCCGAGGAGGCATTCACCGTCGAACGCATGACGAAGAACGGGCTGCGCACCTTCGACGCCCGCGGCGCCGTGATCGCCTGCGACGTCGACGGCAGCACCATCACGGTCCGCATCACACACACCGCGCCGCTCGTCCGCCCCGACGACCTCCTCACCGCCCTGCGCACCCTCGAACCAGGCCTCCCCGAGCGCGCCATGCTCACCCGAACCGCCCAGGGAAGCCTCGTCGACGGCGAGATCGCCGACCCGCTCCGGCCCGCCTGACGACGCGCGGTCTCCGGCTGAAGTTCGCCGGGTGTTGTGTCCATGTGCGAGAATGGACGGAGGTCATGGCACCGCCGGTGCCGCCTGGGGCAGCGACCGAGCTGCACCGCGACTCGCTTAGCCCGCGACTGTTCGAGCGCCCCGGAGACCGTTTGTCTTAGTCACGGCGAGAGCTGTGCCTTGTCCCGCGCATTGCGCGTTAGGAGTCTGTCCATGACTGATTCTTCTGTTGAACCAGAAACCACCCAATCCGGGCCGCGGCGTCGTCGCACGGCCTCCCGCCCCGCCGGCCCGCCGGTGGAGGTCGAGGTCGAGGAGACCGCCGCCAAGACCGAGTCCGCGTTCGTCGAGGACGTGCGCGAGACTGCCCCCCAGCCCGAACCCGAAGCCCGCCCCACCCGACGCCGCGCCACCCGCCGCACGGCCCCCGCCGCCGCGGACGAAGAGGTCGTCGTGGTCGGGGAGAAGTCGGCCCCGAAGCAGCCGGAGCCCGTAGCCGCACCGGCGCCCGATCCCCAGCCCGAGGCGAAGGCCGAGCCGACGTCGGAGCCCGACGAGGCCGCCGAGACCGCCAGGCCCGCCCGCCGCACGCGCCGCCGCAGTGCGCCGAAGTCCGAACAGCCCACCACCGATGAACCCGCCGTCGACGAAGCAGCGACGGACGCGGACGGTATCGAGGCAGCGATCGCCCAGGCCGAGAAGGCCGCAGACGCCCGCAAGGCCGCCGTCGCCAACCCCTTCATGTCCGAGGCGGAGCGCGAGAAGCAGCTCGCGCTGCTCGCCGGCGCGATCGCCGCCGGACCCGAAGCCGACGAGGACTCCGACGACGAGGACGAAGAGTCCGACGAGGACGACGACTCGGACGAGGCCGACGACGAGTCGGACGACTCCGACGATGACGATGATGACGACGATGACGACGAGTCGGGCGATGACTCGGAGGACACCGAACGTCCCGTGCGGCGCCGGCGCCGACGGGGTGGACGCCGCCGCCGTCGCCCCGCGGGTGGCGGGGAGGGCGGGTCGGACTCCACCGACACTGCCGACGCCCAGGCCGCCGGCACCGACGCGTCCGAGGACACCGACGACGCCGAGACCGACACGAACGACAACGGCGCCACCAACGGCAACGGCGACGGGGACGGCAGCAGCACGACGACGCGTCGTCGTCGCCGCCGTCGCCGTCGCCCTACGGGCTCCGACGATTCGGATTCCTCCAGCGACGAGGTGACCGGCATCGAGGGCTCCACCCGCATGGAGGCCAAGCGCCAGCGTCGCAAGGAGTCCCGCGCCGCGGGCCGCCGTCGCGCCCCGATCGTGAGCGAGGCCGAGTTCCTCGCCCGCCGCGAGTCGGTCGACCGCAAGATGGTCATCCGCCAGTCGGAGGACTTCACGCAGCTCGGCGTGCTCGAGGACAGCATCCTCGTCGAGCACTACGTCGACCGCGCCTCGGCCGCCTCCCTGATCGGCAACGTCTTCCTCGGCAAGGTCCAGAACGTCCTGCCCTCGATGGAGGCCGCGTTCATCGACATCGGCCGTGGCCGCAACGCCGTGCTCTACGCCGGCGAGGTGGACTGGCAGTCGTTCGGCGTCACCGGCGAGGACCGCAAGGTCGAGAAGGTGCTGAAGTCCGGCCAGTCGATCGTCGTGCAGGTCACGAAGGATCCGGTAGGCCAGAAGGGCGCCCGCCTCACGCACCACATCTCGCTGCCCGGCCGCTACATCGTCTACTCGCCCGGCGGCCACCTGTCGGGCATCTCGCGCAAGCTGCCCGACACGGAGCGCTCGCGCCTGCGCAACATCCTCAGCAACCACATCGGCAGCGACGAGTCCGTCATCGTCCGCACCGCGGCCGAGGGCGCGAACGAGGAAGACCTCGTGCGCGACGTCAATCGGCTCAAGGCGCAGTGGGAGGTCATCGAGAAGGCCGCCAAGAAGGGCGGC